>NZ_JBCNYA010000004.1:0-153811 GCF_049727805.1 Frateuria sp. YIM B11624 | reverse complement strand
CCGGCGGCCGACTAGCCGCGCCTTGCTCCCTCTCCCCTGCGGGGAGAGGGCCGGGGGGAGGGGCCGGGGCTCGCGGGACTGTCACCTGGTGCGGGATCGGAGCTGACCTCTCATCTGACTTGGCGTTTCCCGCAAGCGCGCCCCCTCACCCCAACCCTCTCCCCGCAGGGAGAGGGAGCCGAAAGCCCAACCCTTCCCGGTCCGGTATCCTCTGCCTCCACGCCAAGGGGGCCCCATGCAAGCATCCGGATCCACCGCGCCGATGCGCGGCTTTCGCTACTACGACCTGCTGGTCGGCGGCATGGTGGCCGTGCTGCTGTGTTCCAACCTGATCGGGCCGGCCAAGGTCTGCACGATCTCGCTGCCGGTGCTGGGTGCGCTGTCTTTCGGCGCCGGCAACCTGTTCTTCCCGGCCAGCTACATCTTCGGCGACGTGCTCACCGAGGTGTACGGCTACGCCCGCGCGCGCCGCGCGATCTGGGCCGGCTTCGGCGCGATGCTGTTCGCTACGGCGATGTCGCAGGCGATCATCCACATGCCGCCGAGCCCCTCCGAGCCGTTCAATGCGCAACTGCAACCGGCTCTGGAGATCGTCTTCGGCGGTACCTGGCGCATCGCGCTGGCGTCCATCGTGGCCTACTGGCTGGGCGACTTCGCCAATTCGTTCGTGCTGGCGCGCATGAAGATCTGGACGCGCGGACGCATGCTGTGGACGCGCACCATCGGCTCGACGCTGGTGGGCCAGGGCGTGGATAGCCTGACCTTCTACCCGATCGCCTTCACAGGCATCTGGGAAGGCCAGACCATCCTCAAGGTGATCGCCTTCAACTGGGCGATGAAGGTGCTGGTGGAAGTGGTGTTCACGCCGCTCACCTATGCCGTGGTCGGCTTCCTGAAATCGCGCGAGGGCGTCGACACCTTCGACGAGCACACCCACTTCACGCCGTTCAGCCTGAAGGACGAGGGCGAGCTGCGCGCACCGGGCCACTGAGCCTGCCGATACAGGGGAGCATGCATGGTCGACCCACAGGCGCTGCAACAGGCGCATGACGCGCTGGCCGGCGCACGGGCGAAGCTGGAGAAGCTGCGCGGCATCGATCCGTACTTCATCGACCTGTCCCTGCGCGAGAACCCGGTCGGTTCCTGCCTCGGGCAGACGCTGGAGCAGAAGCTGCGCATCCTGCCGCTGCTGCGCGAGTTCGGCTTCCAGCGCATCCAGCTCGGCACGCTCGACTACGCCCTGCCGGACGAGCCGGAGGTGGACGATGACCTGATGGCCTACCTGCGCGACCACGGCATCGACATGACCGGCTGCTCGGCCTTCACCGCCATCGGCATCGCGGCGGAGGATGGCAGCTTCACGCCGGATCCTTCGCAACTGAAGCTGCGCGACTACGGCGTGCCCAACACGCTGCACGAGATCTACCTGAGCCGGCGCGGCATGCAGGGCAACTACGACCTTCCCACGCTGCGCCGCAGCCTGCCGGCGAGCATCCGCTGGCTGCAGCAGAACATCCGTGGCGACCACGGCGGCAAGCCGAAGATCTACATCAACATCGTCGACGGCTGCGACGCCTTCATGGAGTCGCCCGAGGCGGTGGCGGAGATCCTCACGCTGCTGGCCGACCAGCCGATCGCCGGCGTTTCCATCGAGGACGACCGCGGCACCTACCTGCCGTTCCAGGTCGGCGCGGTGGTCGCCGCGGCGCGCGCCTTCCTGCCGCCGCCGCTGAAGCTGCTGGTGCACGTGCACGCCGGCGGCGGCTTCGAGAACGCCTCGGTGATCGAGGCGCTGCTCAACGGCGCCGACGGCGCCTGGGGCGGCCTGCCCAAGCGGGCGGCGATCATCGGCCACGCCTCGCTGGGCGAGCTGATCGCCAATCTGGTGCGCATCGGCAACCCGCACATGCAGGCCTACCAGCTCGATCGCCTGCTGCCGCTGGCCACCACGCTGCAGCAACTGGACGAGGGTGGCCCGGTGCCGGAGGACCTGCCGATCCTCGGCAGCAACGCCTACCGGCTGACCCTGAGCTTCTTCCGCCAGCTCGGCGATCGCTTCATGGACCTGCCGCCGGAAGCGATCGGCGGTCGCTACGGCTACCGCATCTGCCCGCTGGTCAGCGACGGGCCGGTGCTCGCCGGCCGCCTGGCCGAGGTCACCGGCCAGCCGGCCGCATCCTTCCCGCCGGCGCTGACCGAGCAGATGATCCGCCTGATGCGTCGCGACCTGCGCGCCGGACGGCGCATCGACTACGACCAACCCGCTGAACTGCTTGCGCTTTTGGCGCGCGCCGAGCGGGTCTAGAATCCCATCCACGCGTGGCCGGCCGGTCAGGCACTCATCCGGAGGGGGCCGGAGCATGAACTCAAGCGAAAAAGGACTGGAACTCGACGGCGCCGTCTACAAGACGCTGCTCGAATCGACGCGCGCCATTCCGTGGAAGATCGACTGGGCGAGCGCATCCTTCGCCTACATCGGCCCGCAGATCGAAGGCCTGCTCGGGTGGTCGCAGGACAGTTGGGCCACCGTGCAGGACTGGGCCGAGCGCATCCATCCGGACGACCGCGACCGCGTGGTGCAGTTCTGCATCGCGCAGTCGCAGGCGGGGGTCGACCACGAGGCGGACTATCGCGCCCTGACCTGCGAGGGCGACTACGTATGGATCCGCGACGTCGTCCACGTGGTGCGCAAGGAGGACGGCGCGGTCGATGCGCTGGTCGGTTTCATGTTCGACATCAGCGAGCGCAAGCGGGCGGAGGAGCAGTTGCTCAAGCTGCAGCGCGAGCTGACCGAGCTGTCTTTCCGCGACGGCCTGACCGGCGTGGCCAACCGCCGCCGCCTGGACGCCTTCCTCGATGCCGAATGGACGGCCGCCCGCCGCGAGCGCAAGCCGCTGTCGCTGGTGCTGGCCGACATCGACTGCTTCAAGGAATACAACGACTGCTACGGCCACCTGGCCGGCGACGCCTGCCTCAGGCGCGTGGCCTCGCTGCTGGAGGCCACCGCCGAACGCGGGCGCGGCCTGCTCGGCCGCTTCGGCGGCGAGGAGTTCCTGATGGTGCTGCCCGACACCGACGCCGCCGCGGCGCGGGAGCGGGCCGAACGCTGCCTGGCCCGCCTGGCCGAGGCGCAGATTCCCCACGAGGGCTCCAGGGTCGGCAAGGCGCTGAGCGTCAGCCTGGGCGTCGCCACGCTGGTGCCCGGGGAGGGCGACGACCTGCTGGCCTTCCTCGAGGCCGTGGACCGCTGCCTGTATCAGGCCAAGGCGCAGGGGCGCAACCGCATCGTCGTCCACGAGGACACGCCGGCGTCCCATGCCTGAGCACGCAGTGGCGCCGTTGCGGACGGCATCCGGACTGCAGCGCAACGCCGGCATCGACCTGCTGCGCGGGCTGGCGATCGTGTTCGTGCTGCTCAACCACCTCGGCCTGCGCATGCGCATCCCGCTGAAGACCACCGCGCTTGCCGACGTGCTGCCGGTGCGGCTGCTGCAGGCGCTCAACTACAACGGCTACGAAGCGGTGTTCGTGTTCTTCGTGATCTCCGGCTTCCTGATCGCGGGCAACGCGCTGGAACGCTGGGGCAGCCTGGCGCAGATCGACCTGAAGGCCTTCTACGCGCGCCGCTTCGCCCGCATCGTGCCCTGCCTGGTCGCGCTGCTGGCGGTGCTCGCCCTGCTGCACGGCTTGGGCGTGGAGGACTACACGATCCACCGCCCGGGCCAGTCGCTCGGACGCGCGCTGCTCGCCGCGCTCGGCCTGCACCTGAACTGGTACGAAGGCCAGACCGGCTATCTGCCCGGCAACTGGGACGTGCTGTGGTCGCTGTCGATCGAGGAAGTGTTCTACCTCGGCTTTCCGCTGGCCTGCCTGCTGGTGCGGCGCACGCAGGTGCTGCTGCCGTTGTTGCTCCTGCTGGCGCTCTCGCTGCCGTGGACGCGCGCCGCGCTGGATGGCAACGAAATCTGGCAGGAGAAGGCCTACCTGCCGGGCATGGCGGCGATCGCCACCGGCGTGCTCGGCGCGTTGGGGTTCGCCCGTGGCGCGCGCCCGTCGCCGCGCGCCTGCCGCCTGCTGCGCTGGATCGGTACGCTCGGACTGCTCGGCGCCACGCTGGGCGGACACTGGTTGTGGCCGCTTCTGCACGAAGGCGTGATGCTGGTGCTCACCGGCTCGACGCTGGCGCTGCTGGTCGCCTTCCGCAGCGAACCGCCGTGCGTGCCGCGCATGCTCCACTGGGTGTGCAGCTGGGGCCGGCTCAGCTACGAGATCTATCTCAGCCACATGTTCGTGGTGTACGCCATCATGCGGCTCTACCGCTGGAGCGGCGCCGACGCGCGCAGCGGCTTCCTGTGGTATCTGCCGGCGTTTGCGCTGTGCTGGGCGCTCGGCGCGCTGGTGATGCGCTGCTGGTCGGTGCCGTGCGAGCGCTGGCTGCGCGATCGCTGGTTGCGCCCCTCGCCGGCGGCTGAAGTGGTGGCCCCGGCGAGCTGACCTCGTTTCCACGCGGGTTCGTGCATGCTCCGGCGCAGATCGCCAAAGCGTGCCCGGGACACGCCCCATGCCCAACACGCTCATCGACCAGGCCATCCGCGAGCGCCGCCCGCTGCGCTTCGTCTACCACGGCAGCCTGCGCGTGGTGGAACCCCAATGCCATGGCAGGGGCCATCGCGGCACCGAGCTGCTGCGCGCCTGCCAGGTCAACGGCGAGGCGCCGTCCGAACGCCTGTTCGACGTCGGCCAGATCGCCGACCTGGCCCTGCTGGACGGCCACTTCGACGGCCCCGCGCCGCATTACCGGCGCGACGACACGGCGATGGCGGAAATCTTCTGCCAATTGTGAAGGGCCGCGTCCGCTGCGCCGACCGCAAGTGCACGGCGCCGCCGGCAGACTGCAGGCCCGCTTCGTCCGAGGAACCGCCATGCTCTCCGCCTTCGGCCTCAACTGCACGCTCAAGCGCGGCCACCAGCCCTCCTCGACCCAGAAGTTGCTCGACCAGGTGCTGCGCGCGCTCGACGGTCATGGCGTCAGCACCGCCTACGAGCGGGCGGTCGACCACGACATCAAGCCCGGCGTGAAGACCGACGAAGGTCCCGGCGACGCCTGGCCGGCACTGCGCAAGCGCATCGACCAGGCGAACATCTTCGTGCTGGCCACGCCGATCTGGCTGGGCCAGCCCAGCAGCGTGGCCAAGCGCGTGCTCGAGCGGCTGGACGCGGTATTCGGCGAGATCGACGAGCACGGCATCTACCCCACCTTCGGCAAGGTCGCCATCGTCAGCGTCGTGGGCAACGAGGATGGCGCGCACCATGTCACCGCCGAGCTCTACCAGGCGCTGGCCGACGTCGGCTTCAGCATTCCCGGCGGCAGTTCGAGCTACTGGGTAGGCGAGGCGATGCACAAGAAGAACTACGTCGACCTGGACCAGACGCCCAAGCCGCTGGCCGGCGTGATCCAGACGCAGGCGTGCAACGCGGCGCACCTGGCCCGGCTGCTGCAGGAAAAACCATATCCGGCGACCCGCTAGCGCCGCTGGAAGCAGCGCGGCGCCGTGCCCAGCCGCGGACGTGGATGGCGACTACGCTGCCGGTCGGGCCGCACCCATGCGATGGGCGTCCAGGCAACTCAGCACGCTCAGGACGACGAAGCACAGCGCGGCGATCTCCAACCGCGCCGGCCAACGGCGTTCCCACAGCCAGCCGTAGACCAGGGCGAACAGGGTTTCGAACAGGATCATCTGGCCGACCAGGGTCAGCGGCAGCAACCGGCTCATCCGGTTCCACAGCGCGTTGCCCGCGATCGAGGCGAGGACGGCGACACCGGCGGATACGGCGCCGAAACGTGCCCACGCGTCCGCGCCATGGCTGGCCGGGCCGAGCGCAAACGCCAGCGGAAGCAGCAACAGGCTTTGCGCGCCGGTGGCCAGTCCCGTCAACAGATTCCAGTCCTGCGGGGACATGGCCGGAAACCGCGCCAGGCAGCGGGCATTGCCGATGGCGTAGGCCGTCCACGAAGCCAGTGCACCGATCGCGCACAACAGCCCGAACAACGGACGCGGCGCCGAAGCGGCGGCCGGTTGGTCCAGCGCCTGCGCGCCAATGCACACGGCGCCGGCCGCGCACAGCAGCAACGACGGCAGCAGCCTGCGCAGCGGCACCGCGCCCTGGTCGCGGCTGCCGATGACCGTCACCGCCACGGGCAGGAAGCCGATCACCAGCGAGGTCATGGCGATCCCGCCGGTCTGCACGGCGCTGGACAACAGCACGTAGTAGAGCGTGTTGCCGGCCAGCGCGAGCCAGGCCAGCGACCACCACTGGCGGCGCCCGATAGGGGCGACCAGCGTTCGCCAGCGAGGGCCGACCAGCGCCAGCGCAATCAGTCCGTAGCCGAGGTAGCGGCCGACCGTCAGCTGCAGCGGACTGAACTCGCGTGCCAGTTGGGGCGCCAGGAACACCAGGCCCCACAACGCGCCGGCCCCCATGCCGCAGGCGATGCCGGCGGTCGTGGCGGAAAACGGGGAGGAGGGGGCCGGTCGCGCGGTCGGGGCGGTGTCCATGCGGGCAATCTAACCGCCGACCTGCGAATATCCATCCCGATTTCGCTGCCCGAAATGCAACATTTACCCGGATATGGCCAAGAAAGCTGCCGCGCCCGCCTCCGGCCTGGACCGTTACGACCGGGCCATCCTAGAGATCCTCCAGCGGGACAACAAGACGCCGCAGCGGGCGATCGCCGAGGCCGTGAACCTTTCCACGGCCGCGGTGCAGCGCCGCATCGCGGCGATGGAGAAATCCGGGGTCATCGTCGCCAACGTCGCCGTCGTCGATCCGGAGGCGGTCGCGGCCACGATCACCGCCATCGTCGAGGTGAAACTGAAGGACGAGCGCGCCGCCACGGCCGGCCATGCCAAGGCGCTCTTCAGCAAGGCGCCGGAGGTGCAGCAATGCTTCTACGTCACCGGCGGCATCAGCTTCGTGCTGGTGATCGTCGCGCCGGACATGCCGGCGTACGAGGCATTGACGCGCCGCCTGTTCTCGGAGAACGAACTGGTCATGGACTTCCGCAGCCTGATCGCGCTTGACCGCGTCAAGACGGGGACGGCGATCGCATTGCCCTGAATGCGGCCTTCAAGCACACCGCGCCCGGTGCGATATCGGCCCCGGCCGTAGCTGGCGCCTGCCTATGCCGCCAGGCGCGCGGACGTGCCAAGATGGGCCATCCCAAGCCCGCCTCCCTATGAAGCCAAGCACCTACGACTTCCGCCAGTTCCAGGAAGAGCTCGCGGCACTCGATCGCAAGGACACCCCACCGGCGAAGGAGAAGCCCATGCCCAGGAAGGATTCAGCCCAGGCCCGGCTGCTCCAGGCCAAGGCGGAGTTCGCGGCGCTGCGCGAGCGCTACGGACTGACCGTCGCCGACGTGGTCGCCTTCTTCCCGGAGGAAGAAGGGATTGCCTACCTGCAGGGGCTCATTGCCGGGCAGGCCGCGAAGCCCAGGCGCCGGTCGAAGAATCCGGATCAACCGCCTCATTAGGCCCAACGGATACGGCGCATCGGCACCCCGCTGCACCTCGCTCCGCCATGGCTATCGACGGCGCTTCGCGAAACCCGGGCCGCGCAGCACCTTTCCCGGCAAGGCCGGCGTCATCCGGCCCTCCGCGATCACCGGCACGCCGTTGACCAGCACGTAGGCCATGCCCTGCGCCAGTTGCTTGGGATGCTCGAATGTCGCGGGCGCACGCAGTTGCGCCGGATCGAACACGTCGATGTCGGCCCACATGCCTTTCCGGAGGGTTCCGCGTTGCGAGAGGCCCATGCGCCGCGCTGGCAGCGCGGTCATCTTGTGGATCGCCTCGACGAGCGTCAGCGCGTGCTCCTCACGCACGTAGCGGGTGATGATCCGCGCGAACGCCGCGTAGGCGCGCGGGTGGGGATGGCCCTGGCCGAGCGGACCGGTGGGCGCCTGCGCCGAGGCATCGTCGCAGATCGCCATCCACGGCTGCTTCAAGGCGAGCGTGACGTCCGGCTGCGCCATGCCGAACACGGCCACGTCCGTGGCGGCATGATCCTTGACCAGGATGTCGAGCAGCGCGTCGATCGGCGCTTCGTTCCAGGCCTTCGCGACATCGTCCAGGCGCTTGCCTTCGAACGGCTTGAGCGAGGGATCCTTGACCGACGTGATCTCGACCGCGTGCGGACCGGGAACTTCCAGCCAGTCGTTGCTCCATGCGTCCGACGGCGTGCGCATGTCCTTTTCGATGCGTGCGCGCGCCTGCGGATCCTGCAGGCGCTCCAGCAGCTTCGCGTTGCCGCCGGCGTGCGCCCAGGGCGGAATGAACGAGGCCAGGTCGTTGCCCCAGGCGGTGTAAGCATAGGTGTCGGCGCCGACGTCCAGGCCTTCGGCGCGCGCCGCATCGATCCTGGCGATCACCTTCGGCATGCTGCCCCAGTTCTGGTGTCCGGCTACCTTGAGGTGGAAGATCTCGACCGGGATGTGCGCCGTGCGTGCGATCTCGAAGGTCTCGTCGAGCGCGGCCATTTCGCCGTCGCCTTCGCTGCGCATATGCGTGGCATAGATGCCGCCGTAGCTGGCGGCAGTCTTCGCCAGCGCGATCAGCTCCGGCGTGGTGCTGTAGGTCGCCGGCGGGTACTGCAGTGCCGTGGAAACGCCGAAGGCACCGTCGCGCATCGCGTCGGCGACGATCGCCTGCATCTGCTTCAGTTCGCCCGCCGTCGGCTGGCGGTCGCCGTAGCCGATCACCATCGCGCGCGCCGTGGCGGCACCGACGTAGGTGCCGAAATTCACCGCGATGCCCTGGCCTTGCAGATGCCGCAGGTACTCGTCGAGCGTGCGCCAGGCGGGCCGGGTGTCCGAGCCTTCTTCGCCGAGAACGTTGTCGTTGAGCGGCGCGACGGACTCGCCTTCGCCGGTGATCAGCGTGGTGACGCCCTGGAATATCTTCGACTGCGCGTGGCCGTCCTTCAGCAGCGCGTGGCCCGACTGGTCCAGCATGTCGATGAAGCCTGGCGTCACGACCATGCCATGGGCGTCGATGACCCGAGCGGCATCGACGTCGCCCAGCGCGCCGATCGCTGCGATGCGGCCATCGCGGATCGCGATGTCGGCGCGGTAGCCGGGCGCGCCGGTGCCGTCGATCACCTGGCCATGGCGGATGACGATGTCATACGAAGGAGCGGATGCCGCCCGGGCGCCCAGTCCCAGCAGGCCAAAGGCGGCGACGGATAGCAGGCGGGTCAACAGACGCATGGAAAGCCCTCGTGCGGCGACGCCATCCGCTTGAGTGAGGAGCCAGGTGCCTGCACCGCGCCAGGCTTGAGCGACTGCGCCAGTTGGTAATGGATTGGGAGTGGTCAGGCCGGCCGCTGTTGGCCTGTCTGGCGGAGCAGCGGATCGACGATGTACGTACGAACCGACCATTGGAACGTAAAGAAAGAAATGGGAAGCGCCACGACGAATCCGACTGCACCACATATCAGCTTGACGCTTTCCAGCGAGACGCCGGCGACACCGAGGAAGGCGCCCAGAACCGCGCCGATAACCATGCCAAGCAAGCCGCCGCCCACCGTGGCGACAAGAAAGAACAGCAACCAGCTCTTTGCATACGGAATGGCCGGCGTTTGCATCGGTGACTCCCCCTGGTGATGGCCCGAGGCCTGAATCGATCGGCGGTCCGCTTGAATGACGAGTCAGGGACTACGCCGCGCCATGCTTGAGCATATTTTTCAGGGCCGTGCGAGCCCTGCCGAACGCAACGCTAACAGCTTCGAGTATCTGGAGCTTGCTGCGGTGCGGCCAAGCGCGAATCCAGCGCCCAAACTCGTCGTTGGGTTTCACTCTCGTAGTTCCGGCTCCACGCCGACCGTATCCAGCTCGAACACGTGGTTGTCGAAATCCGAGAAATAGAGTGCGGTGTCCGATCTGGCCAATTGATACGCGTGGCCGATCGCTGTGAGTTTCCGGGCAACCGTAGCCAGCGTGGAGGGCGACACCAGAAACGCGACGTGATCGCCGGTCAAGGGCCGGTCCACGTCCGCCTTGACGAGCACGAACCAGGTGTCGCCCAGCTGCAGGTAACTCTCATCGTGGCCGTCTTCATCACTGCGGCGAAGCGCTTTCGCGCCGAAGACATCCACAAACAGCGAGGCCGTGCGGGAAGGGTCACGCACGATCAGGGCGATGTGACTGAGCTTGCCAAGCATGTCCATAGGAAGGTTCCGACGCAGGAGGTGAGCCGCGCGAGGAGCGCGCATCCGCTTGGACGAATTGTTAGGCGCATGGGGTGCCAGTAGGACGTGAACCCTGCGCCGTGGACATTGCAGCCACTGCTGGAGTCAAGCGGCGGCGAAGCCGTCCCTGGACTAGCCGAGATGCGCCTGGCGTAATGGTGAGTGCGTTCACCGGCTGAGCCATCGGGCAAAAAGCCCTGCAAAGGCGTACACGGGCGACGAAGCTGGATGCTAGGCATCTTCGTATCGGCCAAGTCCGCAGTGCGGACAGGCTTTAAGAGGCATGCGCGAGTTGCCGAAGAAATTGTGGGCACACCTTGGGCAAGGAAAACGGCTGATGCGCACGCGCCAATAGAGCGTGCCTATGAGCCACAGGCCTAGATATCCAAACACCAGCTGCGGCATTGCCCGTGGCCGGGGAGCAAGAACAACAAGCACAAAGCCAAGCGCAAGGCCGCCCAGAGCCCAGGATAAGAGCCACGCTTGGAGCCGGCGGCATTTGCCCCACTGTGCGGAATATTTGCCCATTGATCCAACGCTGGAGTTAGGTGGCGGCGAAGCGTCCGTCTTGAACGGACTGGGGTTGCCAAGTTGCTGGAACTGAGGTGCAACAAAGGACGTAGATCTCAACCGGAAAGGCAAGTGCAAAGAGCAGGAAAGCGAAAGCGCCGTAAGACAGACAGGCGATGAAAACGACGAACAGAAGGCGATGCCGCATGGGGCGGCTGTTACGGTACGCAGTCAAAACATGCCACCAAACAGGTGCCCATGACATAAGGAAGTAGGGGACACCGAGCACAAGGAACAGCGGCCATTTGCGGTGGAAAGCCCAGGATGTCTGTCATCCATGGACTGCGCCCGTCGCGGAGCGCCGCCGCCTTGGGCGGATTGTTAGCGTCCTTATGCGCGGGCGTCACGACGGCTACGCGCGAGTTGCAGGAATCTCCAGCCAACCGCGATCAATACGATGGCGAGCAGCAGCGACAAGCCCGTTGCGGCCCAGTATGAAGTCTCCGGCGCGCAATGCTGGACGCTCGGGCCATGCCGGCCCCGCATGAGGCCGATGCAACCAGTCATAAGAGCGCGAAACCCAACGGAAAGGCCGCCGGCAGCGAGAACCAGAGACGACACACCAATCACCCGTGCAGTCATGGAGTCAGTGATGGGCTTGGGATGGCGATTGGCTTGGTTCAAGGGTCGGCACTGGGATTAAGGGGTGCGAGGGGCATGCGTCCGTTTGAATGGGTTATTGGCACTAGCGCCGCCAGAACATGAGTGCCGACAGGGCGGACTGGCGCCAGACGAAGAGGCGATCGAGTATGCGCGCCGGCAGCAACAGGAAGCCAAGTCCGGCGACCAAGAACGCGCCAGAAAACAATGCGGCAGAAAGCTTGGGGCCGAACGCAGTGGTAGGCGTGCCGTTGTAGACGATGGACACTTCCGGGTCTAAGACGAGCGGGATGAGTGAAGCCAGCAGCATCCCGCCAACAAGCGCCCACACAATCCCGATGAAGCGGAAGAGGCGACGATACCTACGCATCTTTTTGAGTTGACGGGTATCCATATGCCCAACGCCTGAGTTAAGCAGTGCGCGGTACGTGGGTCTGCCTTGAACGAATGGTTAGGTGGTTACGGACTACTGGCAAGCTCACCTGAGACGTACGCAGAGATCTCGCGAGTGTTCTTGACGAATTCAGCCTCGAGATCAATTCCGCACTTATTGGCCAAGACCATAATCGACCACAGGCAGTCGGATAATTCGTGCCCAAGTTTCGCCCGATGGTCATCGATCGATCTGACGCCGGCATGCGCCTGGATCAGCTTTGCCAGATCACCGGTATCTCCCATGAAACCGAGCGCGAGCTCCTGCGTGCTCCAGACGCGGCCCCATCGCTTAACTTCCAATTGTTCGTAGAGGTCGTTGAGCCGGAGTGCTGCTTGTTCGAGGTCGCTGAAATTCACATCATGCCGCCTGCTAAGTAGACCCCAAATCGGGCATATGCGTCTGATGGTGTGCTCGTCGCAAGAGGCGGTCAAGCAGGTTTTTCCTCGCTGCTCATGCAGATAGCAGATGGCGCCGCCTGATGGCGTCCGTCGCATATTGCGGGACCTGAATGTTGTGTCTTACCGGTGAGAATGCAGGGAACAAGCCGTTGTTGCCGCGGATGCAGGCGACCCGTTACCTGTCGCGCGCGTCGGGGCGGCCAATGGGGCCGTCGGCAGGCGAGCTCAGGGGCGCACCGCCGACATCCGGATCGTCCAGGCGTAAGCACCAGCCAGCATCTGCCTCGCGTCCTGGGGGATGGCGATGGTGGTGACTCCGCCTTGCCGTGTGGTCGTGAGCGTGGCGTCGGTGCCGAGCAGGCGGACGGTGGCGCCCGGTGCGGGCTGCGGGCCCTTCAGGGTGATGGTCGCCGGCGGCAGCGTCTCGCCTTCGTCGGCCAGGTAGATGACGTTGACGCTGCCGTCCTTGAGTTGGGTGAAGCGCAGCTTGCCTTCGGCGTAGGGCTTGATCGGATGGCTGGCGTAGATGGCGCTGCCGTTGACCTTCATCCACTTGCCGATGTCGTGCATGCGCTCGAGCGCGGGTTTGGGAAGTTGTCCGGTGGCGTCGGGGCCGACGTTGAGAAGGAGGTTGCCGCCCTTGGCAACGACGTCGACCAAAATGTGCACCAGATCGCGGGCGGACTTGTAGCGGTCGTTGGGCTTGTACGACCAGGAGTCGCCCATGGTCATGCAGGTTTCCCACGGGTAGGGCAGCGGGCGGTCGGGGACCTGTTGCTCGGGCGTGCGGTAGTCCTCGTATTTCCCGCCGACGGCGCGGTCGACGACGATCAGGCCGGGCTGGTTCCGGCGCGCGAGCGCGGCGAGGCCAGGCATGTCGATGTCCTGCGGCCATGGCACCTGGTCACTGTAGGCGGGCGCGTGCGGGTGGCTGTGCGGGTTCACCCAGCCGGCGTCGAGCCACAGGATGTCGACGCGGCCGTACTGCGAGGTCAGTTCGCCGATCTGCTTGTGGGTGAAGTCGACGAAGCGCTGCCAGCGCTTGGGATACTTGCGCGTGTCGTAGTTGTTGTTGCGCGTGGGCGTGGCCCATTCGGGCGCCCAGTAGTCGCGGTTGTGCCAATCGGCCTTGGAAAAATACGCGCCGATGCCGAAGCCCTGCGCGCGGAAGGCGTCGAATACTTCCTTGGTGATGTTCGCGCGCGGGTTGCTGTGGAAGGGCACGTCGGGCGCGGTGATGCGGTAGTCGGCCTGCCGCGTGTCGAACATCGAGAAGCCGTCGTGGTGCTTGGTGGTGAACACCACGTAGCGCATGCCCGCGTCCCTGGCCGCGCGCGCCCAGGCGTCGGGATCGAACTTCGTCGGGTTGAAGGTCGTCGGCAGCTGCTCGTACTTCTTCTTGTAGTCGACGTAGCTGATGCCGGCCGGGCGCGCGCACCAGGGCACGTCTTCCGAGCAGATCGACCAGGACTCGACCACGCCCCACTGGCTGTACGGGCCCCAGTGCGCCATGAAGCCGAACTTCCAGTCCTGCCAGGCGGCGAGCTTCTTCAGCACCAGCGGGTCGGTTTCCGGCACGTAGGGGCCCTCGTCCGCGCGGGTCGCGGCGGGCAGGAGCAGGGCGAGCAGCAGCAGGGCGGATGCGGGTTTCATCGGCGGACTCCCTCAGTTCTTCTCGATCGCCTTGACCTGGTCGTGGAACAGTTGCACCGGGCCGTCCAGCGTCAGCGCAACCACAGTCAGTTGCGGATCCAGCGTGTCGTCGGGCAGCGGGATGTAGAGCAGGCCCGGCACCTTGGTCCAGTACGGTTTGCCGACGATCTGCGGGTCGAGCGTGGTGCCGTTGCCGACCACGCGCGCGTGCAGCACGTGGTTCATCAGCCCCTTCACCAGCACCGGGCCGCTGGGACGGCCGTCGACGAACAGGTAGAGCGTCTGTCCGTCCTTGGACAGCGTGCTGGCGCCGGCGTAGTAATCGCGCGGGATGCCGGCGCGGGTGCCGTAGATGGCCTCGGCGTTCTTGTGCGTCCAGCGGCCGATCTCCTTGAGCGTGGATACTTCCTGTTCGGGGATCGAGCCATCGGCGCGCGGGCCGATGTCCAGCAGCAGGTTGCCGCCCAGGCTCACGGTGTCGGCCAGGATGCGGATCAGCTGGTTGGGCGTCTTGAAGTGGTGGTCGTGCGGCTGCCAGCCCCAGGAGTCGTTCATCGTCATGCACAGCTCCCAGTAGGGCTGGGGCGGCGGAGTGACCGGCATGCCTTGTTCGGGCGTGGCGTAGTCGCCTTCGCCGGGCAGGCGCGCATTGATGATGGCGTGGGGGTTGTGCGCGAGCAGGAAGTCGTGGGTTTCCTTCGCGTGCCAGTCGGCGGCGCTGTGTTCCCAGTCGCCGTCGAACCAGTAGAGGTCCGGGTCGTAGCGCTGCATCAGGTCCTTGAGCTGGCCCTGGTAGTAGCGCACGAAGCGGTTCCAGCGCGCGGGGTCGTTCTTGATGTCGTAGCGCGGCTGCGACTGGGTGAAGGCGGGATAGTCCGGCGAGGACCAGTCGATCAGCGAGAAGTACAGGCCGACCTTGAGGCCGTCCTTGCGCAGGGCGGCGACGAACGGCGCGACGAGGTCGCGCCGGGCCGGCGTGTCCTTGACCACGTTGAGCCCCTGCGCGGTGTTCCACAGCGCCACGCCATCGTGGTGCTTGGAGGTCATGACCGCGTAGCGCGCGCCGCTGTCGCGGATCAGGTCGGCCCAGGCTTGCGGGCGGTAGTCCTTCGCGGTGAAGCCCTTGAGCTGCTGCATGTAGTGGTCGTAGGAGACGTAGCCGTTGAAGAACGACCACGACTCGTCGATGCCGTCGACCGCGTAGATGCCCCAGTGGATGAAGATGCCGAACTTGGCGTCGGCAAACCACTGCATGCGTGCGGCGTCGGAGGGTGGCGCCGTGGCGGGCGCCGCCGCGTGCGCGGCAACGCCCGCCAGGGTGCAGGCAAGCAGCAGACTCCATCGTGCGAAGGGCTTGCGCATGGTCGTCAGGCCTTGCCGGTGGCCTGCCCGGCCGGTTGGCCGAACGACGGCGGGCGATCGGCCGGGGCGGCGCCGAAGCGGGTGTTCGGCGTGGCGCCCATGGTGAACTCCAGCGTGCCGCCAGCGGCCAGCTCCGCGTGGCCGATCCAGCTCTTCGTCCAGGGCTTGCCGTTCCAGGTCACCGACTGGATGTACGGCTTGTCCGGGCCGTTGCCCTTGGTGCGCAGTACCAGCGTCTTGCCGCCGCCCAGCATGACCTCGGCCTGGTCGAGCAGCGGGCTGCCGAACACGTAATGGGTGCTGACCGGATCGACCGCGTACAGGCCCAGCGCGCCGAGCACGTACCACGCGCTGGTCTGGCCGCAGTCCTCGTTGCCGGCCAGGCCGTCGGGCTCGGGGCGGTACATCTTCTCCAGCAGCATGCGCACGCGCGCCTGCGTCTTGTGGTGCGCGCCGGTGTAGGCGTAGAGGTAGGCGACGTGGTGGCTGGGTTCGTTGCCGTGCGCGTACTGGCCGACCATGCCGGCGATGTCCGGCGGCGCATCGGCCGGCAGCGCGGAGCTGGTGTTGAAGAGTTCGTCGAGCTTGCGCTCGAACGCCTGCTCGCCGCCGAACAACTGCATGTACGCGTACAGGTCGTGCTGGTTGAGGAAGGTCGCCTCCCACGCGTTGGATTCGGTGAAGTCGCGCCACTTGGCGCCATGGCCCATCGCACGCGGGTCGAACGGCTGCAGCCACTTGCCGTCGCTGCCGCGCGGGCGCACGAAGGTGAGCTTCTTGTCGAACACGTTGCGGTAGTTACGCGAGCGTTCGCGCAGGTGCCTGGCGTCGTCGTGCGCGCCGACCGCATCGGCCAGGTGCGCCATCGCCCAATCGTCGTAGGTGTATTCGAGCGTCTTGCTGACCGACTCCCACTCCTTGTCGGCGGGGATGTAGCCGAGCTTGCGGTAGTACGCCAGGCCGCGGTAGTCGTCGTCCATCGCGCGCTTGCGGAACAGCGGCCACGCCTTGGCGTAGTCGATGCCGGTGAAGCCCTTGGCGTGCGCCTCGGCGATCACCACGATCGAGTGGTAGCCGATCATGGTGCCGGTCTCCACGCCCTGCAGCGGCCACACCGGTGGGCCGTCCGGGCTTTCGGCCGTCATCCGCACCAGGCCGTTGACCAGGTCGGGCACGCGCTCGCTCTGGAACAGGGTGAGCAGCGGATGCAGTGCGCGGTAGGTGTCCCACAGCGAGTAGGTGCTGTAGTTGTGCTGGCCGTTGGGCAGCGTGTGCACTTTCAGGTCCATGCCGCGGTAGCGGCCGTCCACGTCGCTGAACAGCGTGGGCGCGAGCATGGTGTGGTAGAGCGCGCTGTAGAAGGTGCGCTTGACCGGCTCGGAGGGCGACTCGAAACGGATGCGCGAGAGCTCGCGCTCCCACGCGTCGGCGGCGTCCTGGCGCACGCGATCGAAGTCCCAGTCGGCCATTTCGGTGTCGAGGTTGCGGCGTGCGCCATCGATGTCGACCGCCGAGATGCCGACCTTCACCAGCAGCGGCGCGCCGCCCACCTCGTCGAAGTGCAGCGCGGCCTTCAGGTGCGCGCCCCTGGCCTGGCGCGCGCCGTCGGGCAGCGCCTTGTCTTCCGAGTACAGCGTGGCGCGGCTGGCCGGGCGCGACAGCTTCATCGCGAAGTAGAGATGGCGGCCGTTGGCCCACTGGTGCACGCGCCGGCTGCCGACCAGCAGGTCGCTGCCGATCCACTGCAACTGCGCGTCGCTGACCTTGGCCGGCACCTTGGCGTCGTCGTGGAAGCCGTGCGCCAGGTCGATGAGCAGGTGGCCCGGGCCGGCCTTGTTGAAGGTGTAGCGGTGCAGGCCGGTGCGCAGCGTGGCGGTGAGTTCGGCCAGGATGTCGTGGTCGGCCAGGTGCACGCGGTAGTAGCCCGGCTGCGCCTGCTCGCCGTCGTAGCGCGAGCGGTAGCCGTGGCCGGGCGTGCCCACCGCGTCGGGCGGCAGCCGCGTGCTGGCGAAGGCCGCTTCGTCGAAGTGCGACTGGTAGTTCTTGTCGGGCAGGCCGCGCTCGCCCGGCTGCAGCAGCACCTCGCCCTGCGCCGGCATCACCAGCACGTCGAGCATGTCGCTGGCGCCGGTGCCGGACAGGTGCGTGTGCGAGAAGCCCATGATCGACCCGTCGCGCTGGTGGTAGCCCGAGCAGGCGTCCCAGCCGGCGTCGTTGGTGTCGGGACTCAGCTGCACCATGCCGTAGGGCAGCGTGGCGCCGGGGAAGGTATGGCCGTGGCCGCCGGTGCCGACGAACACGTCGACATAGCGCGATACGCCCGCACTGTTGCCGAGCATCGCCCGCTCGCGTCCGGGACGGCTCATCGCGAAGGCGGGCAGTGTTTCGGCGGCGGTGCCCAGGGCGGCCAGGGCGCCGATGCCCTGCAGGAAGCGTCTGCGCGTCAGCATGGTGGGGTCTCCTGTGGGTCGGTCATGTGGTTGGGGGAAGGCGAGTTGCGCTTGAGCCCCTCGGGGGAGAGGGTGGAGTAGGCGGCCGTGGCTCGCCGGAAAGACTGTCGAGCGTGCTCTTCGGATAGACGAACGACACCCCCGATCCGGGCGCCGGCGTAGGCACGATCAGTACGGAAGCGCGCGCCGTCATACGTTTCGCAGCACGTCAGGCCGCTCGTCCACGAGCTTCACCATCAACTCGCCGAACAGACTGTTGGCCCAGGCAAACCACGCACGCGTGAAATGCTTCGGGTCGTCCTGGTCGAACGCCTCGTGCATGAAACCGCTGCCGGCGTCGGTATCGCGCAGCCAGCGCAGGCACTGGCGGATCTCGGCCACATCGCCGCTGGTCAGCGCGCGCACGGTGATCGACATCGGCCAGATCGTGCGCAGGCCTTCGTGCGGACCGCCGATGCCTTCGGCGGCGGTGCCCTTGAAGAAGTACGGGTTGTGTCCGCTCCAGGCGCGTTCGCGGGTACGCCGGTAGAGCGGGTCGTCCGCCGCGCAGCAGCCGAGGTAGGGCAGGCTGAGCAGGCTCGGTATGTTGGCGTCGTCCATGAACAACCGGTTGCCGTAGCCGTCGATCTCGTAAGCCCAGCAGTCGCGGCCGTTCTCGTCGCGCAGGCGGCCGTCGCGATGGGTGGCCTGTTCCACTTCATCGGCCAGCGCCGTGCAGGCCGAGGCGAAAGCGAGGTCGTGGTGGATCGCCTGGCTCATCGCCGCCAGTTGCCGCAGCGACAGCACCGCGAACAGGTTGGCCGGCACGAACAGCGGATACAGGCAGGCGTCGTCCGACGGGCGGAACATCGAATGGATCATGCCGTTGGGCCGCGTCGGGTTGCCGTAGCCGTCCAGCGCCAGCGTCTCGGTCGGCCGGGGCGAGGGGCGCTGGAAGCGGTATGGGCCGGGGCCGTGCAGGCGCTGCTGCTCGCGGAAGGTGGCGAGCACGCGCCGCATCGCGGCGCGCCAGCCGTCATCGAACGGCTCGACGTCGCCGGTGGCCTTCCAGTAGGCGTGCGCGAGCCGGATCGGCCAGCACAGCGAGTCGACCTCCCACTTGCGCTCGCCCACGCCCGGCGCCATCGCGGTGTCGTCGTGGACGGCCCAGCTCAGCGGCGTCGCATGCGGATCGGGCAGGAAGGCGTTGGCGTAGGGATCGATCCGGATGCAGTGCGCCTGGCGGCGGATCAGGCCGCGGAACAGTTGCCGCAACGCCGGATCCTGCCGGGCCAGCGGCACGTAGGGGCTCACCTGCGCGGAGGAATCGCGCAGCCACATCGCATCGATGTCGCCGGTGATCACGAAGGTGTCCGGCTTGCCCTCCAGCGTGCCCAGCTCCACCGTGGTGTCGAGCGTGTTCGGAAAGCAGTTCTCGAACATCCAGGCGAGCTTGGGGTCGCCGATGCGCGCTTTGACGCGCGCGATCTCGCGTTCGACCACCTCGCTTTTGAACTTGCGTTTTCCCGGCGCCGGCCGGCGGCTGACGAAGCGCGTGGCCGGCACCGCCGCGGTCGCGGCCGGGAGCCCCATGAAGGCGCTACTCGCGGCCGCGGTGCCGAGCAGTTTGAGGAAGTGGCGGCGATCGGTCATGGCGTCTCCTGGCGTCATCGCGGCAGCGCGTGCCGGCCGGTGATGGTGAAGGTGGCCTGCTCGCCCGGCGCGTCGCCGGGTTGCCCGCCACCGACGGACAGGCGGTAGCGGCCCGCTGCCACGGCGCGCCGTCCGGCCGCGTCGACCGTGCTCAACTGGCGGGGCGAGAGGTCGAAGGTCACGCGTTGGCTCTCGCCAGGCTGCAGGTACACGCGGCGGAAGGCGACCAGCGCGCGGCGCGGCGCCATCGGCACGTCGGTGGCGTGCAGGTAGGCCTGCACCACCTCGTCGCCAGCGCGCGGGCCTGTGTTGCGCACGGTCATGCCGACGGTAAGCGGCTTGCCGGCGGTGAGTGCATGGGTCGAGAGCGCGAGGCCGTCGTAGGCGAACCGCGTATAGCTCAGCCCATGGCCGAACGGGTACAGCGGCGTGCCAGCGAAGTAGCGGTAGGTGCGCCCCTGCATGTCGTAGCGGGAGAACGGCGGCAGGTCAGTTGTGGCGCGGTAGAAGGTCACCGGCAGGCGGCCGCCCGGATCGTCGTCGCCGGCCAGCACGCGGGCGATCGGCGTGCCGCCGGCCTGGCCGGGGTACCAGGCGGCGAGGATCGCGGCGGCATGCTGCTGTGCCCAGTCCAGCGCCACGGCGCTGCCCGACACCAGCACCACCACCAGCGGCTTGCCGCTGGCGGCGACGCGCTCGAGCAACGCGCGTTGTACTGCCGGCAAGGCGATGTCGGTGCGGTCGCCGCCGTCGAAGCCGGGCACGTCGATGTGCAGTTCCTCGCCTTCCACGTCGGGCGAGAGGCCGACGAAGGCGAGGACGACGTCCGCCTCGCGGGTGGCGGTGAGCGCTTCGTCCAACTGGGCCTGCGCGGGTGCGAGCCATTGCAGGCGGATGCCCTGGTCTTCCCCGCTGTGCACCAGCTCCAGCCGCAGCGCGTGCGGCGAACGGTCGGCGAAGTGAAGCCGCGCCTGCAGCGTGGGCGTGTCGCTGCCGGAATCGTCGATGAGCTTGCGGCCGTCGACGTACAGACGCACCGGGTCATGGCCGCGGCAATCGAAGCAACGCTCGACGTGCACGGCCAGCGTGTAGTCGCCGGGACCGGGCGGCACCAGTGCGCCGGTCCAGCGTGCGGCGTAATGGGCCGCGTCGAGCGCGTCGTCGGGCGCCACGCGGTCCCAGTCGAAGTCGATCACGCGATCGGTGCGGGTGAGGCGTGCGGTGCCGCGCAGGTTGACCGCATCGAAGTACTCGCCCTGCAGGCCGCGTGCGCCATCCGGTGTGCGCAAGGCGGTTTCAGGTATCGGCACCGGTACGCCGGCGGCGATCGGCGAGCCTTGCGCATAGCTCACGCGATCGGCGCCGAAGCGTTCGCGCAGGCCCTGCAGCGGCGTGACCGGGGCGCGCGCGGTGCCGTGGTAGTTCGCTTCCAGTGTTTCGAGCGCATCCGCGTCCGGGCCGACGACCGCGATGCGCGTGCCCGCGCGCAGCGGCAAGGTGCCGTTCGCGTTCTTCAGCAGCACCAGCGACTGGCGCGCGGCTTCGAGCGCGAGCGCGCGGTGGGCGGGGCTGTCGAGTGCGGCATCGGCGGCAGGCGCCGGGTGGTCGGCCAGGTCCAGCCGGTAGCGGGCGGTGAACAGGCGCACCAGCGCGGCGTCGAGGTCGGCCGGCTGCGCGTAGCCCTTGGCGACCGCTTCGCCCAGCGCGGCGTACGCCTGGCCGCAGTTCAGGTCGGTGCCGGCGGCGAGCGCGGCGGCGGCGGAGCGCGCATCGTCCGGCCGGTAGTGGTGGAACTGCGTCATGTCGTCCACCGCGTCGCAGTCGGACACGACGTAGCCGTCGAAGCCCCAGTCGCGGCGCAGCAGGTCGGTCAGCAGCCAGCGGTTGGCGCAGGCGGGCGTGCCGTCGATCGCGTTGTAAGCGCACATCACCGAGCCGGCGTGGCCTTCGGTGACCGCGGCGCGGAAGGCGGGCAGGTAGGTGTCTTCCAGGTCGTGCGGCGAGACGATGGCGTCGAAGCCGTGGCGACCGCGCTCCGGGCCGCTGTGCACGGCGAAGTGCTTGGGCGTGGCGATCGCGCGCGGGTGGGCGGGATCGTCGCCCTGCACGCCGTGGATGTAGGCGACCGCGAGGCGGCCGGTGAGGAATGGGTCTTCGCCGTAGGTTTCCTGCCCGCGGCCCCAGCGCGGGTCGCGGAAGATGTTGATGTTGGGCGACCACAGGGTCAGTCCCTGGAACAGTCCGTGTTCGCCGGTGGCGTCGAACTTGGCGCGCGCCTCGCTCGCCACCGTTTCGCCGACCTGCTCCAGCAGTGCCGGATTCCAGCTCGCCGCCAGGCCGATCGCCTGCGGGAACACCGTGGCGTAGCCGTTGCGCGCGATGCCGTGCAGGCCCTCGTTCCACCAGTCGTACGCGGGCACGCCCAGGCGCGGGATCGCCGGCGCGTGGTTCTGCAACTGGGCGACCTTCTCCGGCAGGGTCATGCGCGCGACCAGCGCCTGGGCACGGGCGCGCGCGTCGTCCTGCGGGGTGGCGTGCACGGCGAACACGGCCAGCGCGAGACAGGCGAACGCGGGCCGGCGGGATCTCACGGCGGGCCCTTCTTCGTGGCGCCGGCCAGGTCCTGCAGGTGCAGCGCGTTGCGCAGCGCCTCCAGGCCGGCCGCGCTGCGCACGTGCAGGCTGAGCGGTTCGCCCGGCAGCAGGTCGACGGCGTTGTCGGACAGCTCGGCATCCAGTCGGCCGAACGAGACCCACACCGCGCGCGCCAGCGTGTCCGTGCTCAAGGTCAACGTATAACCGTCGCCGGAGGGCGCCCATTGCGTGCGGATCTGCGGCACGGGCAGGGCGAGCTGTTTGGGGGCATCGAAGAACACCAGCGCGCGGGACACGCTGCGCCCGTCCACCAGCAGGTCGACCACGGCGAAGCGTGCGTGCGGTTCCGTGCCGGCCAGTTGCGCATCGCCGAAGGTCCCGACGGGCGTCGCCGCCAGCGGCGCGAGCATGACGTCATGCTGCTGCTCCGAAACCACCTTGCCGGCGAAATCCATCACGCGCAGGCGCCAGCGCGCCTGCACCGGCGCGGTGCGGTCGGACACCAGCGTCAGCTGCGTCGTGCAGTGCTCGCGCAACGCCGTGGCCAGCAGCGGCGCGTAGAAGCGCCGGGCGTGGAACTGCAGCGCCTTCCAGCGCCCGTGGTAGTCGATGCTGGACCAGGAGATGGCCGGCCACACGTCGTTCAACTGCCAGTACAGCGATCCCATGCTGCGCGGCCGCGACGCGCGCAGGTGCTCCGCGGCCAGCTCGATGCCTTCGGCCTGCATGACCTGGCTCAGGTAGACCAGCGCGGGGAAATCCTTCTGCTGGCCGTATTCGCGCTGCACGTACATCGCCAGGCGCGTGTTGCCGTTGCCGCCGTCGTACTTCTGGTGCGCGCGCAGCACCGGCGAATCGACCGCGAGCGCGCCCGCGCCGGCGAACTCGCGGATCGTGCGCATCGAGGGGAACGACTGCAGGCCGTACTCGGACTGGAAACGCGGCGTCACGTTGAGATACGCGCTCGCCGGCTTGGCCTCGCCCGACCACACCTCCCAATAGTGGTAGTCGCCCGCATCCAGGCTGTTGGCGAAACCGTCGCCACCCTCGCTCGGCGAGCTGGGCCAGTAGGGCACGCCGGGTGCGTGCCGGGCCACGACCTCGCGCAGCTCGGTGCCGAACAGATCGCGCATGCCCTGCTCGATGCGCGCCGCTTCGGCCGGTGCGATCGACTGGCGGAAGGCCTTGCGGTCGCTCCACGACAACCAGCCGCTCTGCACCTCGTTGTTGCCGCACCAGAGCACGATCGAGGGATGGTCGCGCAGCCGCTCGACCTGCTCGATCGCCTCCTGCCGCACGTTGTCGGCGTAGGCTCGGTCGTACGGGGTGATCGCGCCGCCGAACATGAAGTCCTGCCACACCATCAGCCCCAGACGGTCGGCCATGGCGTAGAAGTCGTCCGGCAGGTAGGTGCCGCCGCCCCACACGCGCAGCATGTTCATGTGGGCGTCGCGCGCGGAGGTGAGCACCTGGCGCATCTGCGCTTCCTCCACGCGGGTGGGGAAGCTGTCGAACGGGATCAGGTTGGCGCCCTTGGCAAACACCGGAACGCCGTTGACGACGAAGGCGAAGCCGGTACCCCAGGCGTCCTTGTCGCGGCGCAGCTCGACCGTGCGCAGGCCGATCTCGCGCGTGCCCCGGTAGTGCGCGTCGTCGCCGTCGCCGAGGCGGACTTCGAACGCATACAGGTCCTGCGCGCCGTAGCCGGTCGGGTACCAGCGACGCGGATGGTCGATCGTGACCGGCACTTCGACACGATGCCGGCCGGCCTCGATGTGCACCGGCTGCGCCAGGTGGGCGACCGGTGCGCCATCAGGGCCGAGTACGCGCACGTCCAGCGGCAATGTCGTGGCGACGTCGGCCTGGATGTCGAGCTGCACGCGGGTCTGCGCCGCCGCGTCGTCCAGGTGCTGCTGCGCGACGTGCAAGCCGGTGACGCGCAGCGCGTCCCAACTGTCCAGGTGCACGCGCTGCCAGATGCCTTCGGTGACGATGCGCGGACCCCAGTCCCAGCCGTACTGGTAGGCCGCCTTGCGCACGTAGCCGGCGCTCTGCCGGCCCTTGGGTTCGTCGCCGAAGGCCGAATCGAACTCGCCCGGCAGTGCGTACGGCTGATTGGAGAGCCACGGCTGCAGGCGCTTGATGGGCGAGTAGAGACGTACTTCCAGCGTGTTGGCGCCGGCGTGCAGCCACGGTTTCGCGGGCGCCGCCCAGCGCCGGAACATGTTGTCCGCGCTGAGCAGCTTGTGGCCGTTGAGGTAGACGTCGGCAAAGGTGTCCAGCCCGTCGAACACCAGTTCGGCGTGGCGGCGCGCCAGCGTGGCCTCGTCGACGGTAAAGCTCGTGCGATAGACCCAGTCCGACAGCCCCACCCACTGGATCGCCGCCTCGTTGTCGCGCAGGAACGGATCGCTCGCCAGCCCCGCCGCCATCAGGTCGGTCTGCACCGTGCCCGGCACGTTGGCGGGCAGCCAGCGGGTGGCTTGCGGATGGGCCGCCGCGTGCGCGTCGCCCGGCGCGAGGCGTACCTGCCAGCCCTGGTCGAGGAGCTGCGTGGCCGGCGCCGAGGCAGCGGCCAGCCCCGGCAGCGACACCAGCAGCGCAACCGCGAGGCCGGCGATGCGTGGCATCAGGCGTGTTCTCGTGGGCGGCGCCGACGGGGTCATGGAAGCTCCTTGCTAGGGCGATGAGGTGGTTTCGTGCGTGGCCAGGGCCTGCAGCGCGGACACCATCGCGCGCACTTCCGCCGCATCGGTGCGCCACTCGCCGGTCGCCATCTTGTCAAGCCCCGATTGCCGATGACGCATGCCCGACGGCAACGCACGCTTCGCCGAGGCATGGAACTCCCACGCACCCGTCGCCCGCGCCAGCGCCGCGATGTTCCGCGCATGGATTCCCGCGCCCGGCATCACCACCACGCGCCCGGCGGCCTGCGCCACCAGTGCGCGCAACTGCACCGCCGCCTCGACCGCGCTCGCCTGGCCGCCGGAACTGAGCACCCGCTCGAAGCCCAGCCCGATCACCGCCTCCAGCGCCTGCGCCTGGTCGGCGACCATGTCGAAGGCGCGATGGAAGGTGACGCCCATCCGTCCGGCCGCCGAGACCAACGCCTGGGACCGCGCCTGGTCCACGCGCCCCTCGACATCGAGCGCACCGATCACGACGCCGTCGCAACCCAGTGCCGCGCACGCCTCGATGTCGCGCAGCATCACCTCGCACTCGAAGTCGTTGTAGAGGAAGTCGCCCGCGCGCGGCCGGATCAGCACGTACAGCGGAATCGCCAGCCGATCGCGCGTCGTGGCGATCTCGGCATAGGACGGCGTCACCCCGCCCAGTTCCAGTGCGGCGCACAACTCCACCCGCCCGGCACCGCCTTCCTGCGCGGCGAGCGCCGAGGCGACGGAGTTGGCGGCGACTTCCAGCAGGGGTGCGGGCATCAGCACGCCCCCGGGGAAACGGCCGTGGTCGAAAGGCGCGCGACGCAAGCGGACGCGCTTGGGGACGGGTGCGGATGGCCCACGATTGCCTGCCGTTTAGATCGATCTACATGGCAAGGTAGCATCGCCTCGGCGGGCTTGCATGCGGCAATGCAGTAATCGGCTGGCGCGGTGGTAGAAGTGGGTAGAAAGGCAGGTCAATCCAGCTGCAGGCCGGCCTGCGCGCCGACCGACGCCGCCGGTCGCGCACGCGAGAACTGTAGGAGCTCGGCCAGGCGCGCGCCTTTCTGCCGCCAGTCGTGGTAGACCGACTCACCCAGCAGGACGTAGTGCCAGGGACGCTCGCCGCGAAGTTGTGAAGGAAGGGCGTTGATCCGCTCGCACCAGGTCACCGCCGCCTTGAGCTTGCGCTGCACGTTGGCGTGGATTACCTGCTGCTGCGCCTTGGTCTCGACCAGGTAGATCGCGTCGGCCGTCCGCACGAGGAAGTCCGGGATGTAGAACGCGGCCAGGCCGTCCTCCTTGATGTAGCGCAGGCGGACGAAGTCATGCCGGTTCTCGCTGATCTTGCAGAACGCCTCCACGCCGGCGTCGGACTGCGCCCATTCGATGAACGAACGCTCCAGGCCGCCGCTGCGTGTGGGATAGGGCAGGCGCGTATAGATGCACTTGGCCACCTCGAGCGAAGCGCTTTCGCGCACCATCAGCTTCGGTACCTCGGACAGGCGGCGGTGGCGGACTTCGGTTTCGCCGACCATGCCGCGTTCTTCCGACTGCAGCAGGGCGAGGCCGAAGACGCGCACGATGTGCTCGACCACCGGTTGTAGCAGCAACAGGCGCCAGCCTTCGCCTTCGAACGGTTCGAAGGACTCGTCGAACAGCCGCTCGCGGATGTACTCATCCAGCGCGGTGGCCAGCGCAGCGGTGTGCACCTGCAGGTAGGGCCGTTCCATCCGCGGGCTGACCCGGTTGCCGCGCGGCAGCGGCTGGTTCAGCGCCTGGCTGACGCGGCGGGTGAGGCGCGAGAGCAACTCGTTGTAGCCGCTCACGTTCATCGCCGCGCCGTCGACGCGGTAGTCGCCGAACAGCGTGTTGCTCTGCAGGTCCTGCGAGGTGAAGGTGTCGCCCTTGCCGAGCAATCCCGCGAGCCTGGCCCGACTCATCGCGCTGAACGGAGTCAGTGACTGCACGTCGATGGGCTGGTGTTCCAGGCTCTCGTCCGCCTCGCGCAGGATGAAGGGAATGGCGAAGTCGTAGCGCTCGTAGTCCTCGCGCAATGCCGCGGGAATCAGGTCGCCGATGCTGCTGCCTTCCTCGTCGTCGCCGCTAGCGCCGACCAGGCCCTCGCGCATCAGGTCGTCGTAGAAGCTCTGGAACGCCGGGTGCTCGACGATCGAGAGGATGTCGATCAGCGAGCCGGGCTCCTCGCCGTGGTTGATGCGCTCGCGGTTCTCGCGCTTGATGTCGGCGTATTCCGGGTCCCGCCACATCAGCCGCAGACCGCGGCCGATGGTCTGCTCGAGGAGGATCTGCGCCTGGCTGGAGCGCAGCGGCACGATCACGCAGATGTTGTTGACGTCGAAGCCCTCACGGAGCATCAGCACGCTGACGATCACGCGTGGGTGCGCATGCCGGTCGACGTTGAACAGCCGCTGGCGCAGCGGCGCCCAGTCCTTCTCGCCCAGCTCCGTCTTCTTGCGCGAATCGATGGTGAGCACGTCGTCCGCGTGCAGGCCCTCGTCCTCCAGGAACTGCGCCACCAGCGGCGTGACGGTGGTGTCCTCGCACACCACCAGCATCTTCGGGTGACGCGTGGGATCGAGGCGGGTGAAGTCCGCCTCCAGCTTGCGCAGCTTCTGCAGTCCCGCGCGCAACATCACGCGCTGGCCTTCGGAGAGCGTGGGATTGCCGGCCTCGTCGCGCTCGGCCTTGAACTCCAGCGGCAGTGCGCCGAGCTCCTTGCGCTTGTCCAGCACCAGCGACTTGACCAGGCCCAGCCGCATGGCGGCCTTCAGGTCGAAGTCCACCACGATATGCGGAAAGTAGACCTTGGCCTTGCGCTTGCCGCTGCCCACGTCGTTGTACGGCGTGGCCGAGAAGTCCACCTGCGCGAAGCGCCGGCCCTTGCCCTCGGCGATGATCGACAGGCTCTTCTGCCATTCGACCTCGCTGGTCTCGCCACCGGACTTCAGTTCGTGGATGTGGTGCGCCTCGTCGTTGAACACCATCAAGTCCGGCAGGTCGGCCAGGTACGCCAGCACGTTGCCGCGTGCCCAGCGCCGGTCCAGCGTGTCCAGGCTGTTGCCGGCCGCGCGGCCGGGCGCCAGCGGCAGCACGGCGTAGGCAACCGAGGAGGCGTCGGCGACCATGCCAGGCGTGTCGATCCGTTCGGCATCTTCCTGCTCGATCTCCTCGCCCGCATCGCTCAGCAGGTGCCAGTTGGTGATGGCGATCATGCCGTTGCCGGTCGCCTTCAGGCCGATCTCGTGCTTGGCGCAGACGTTGCCGCGCACGAACTGGGCGATGCGCTCGCGATACGCCGGCGGCGCGAACAGCTCGGCGTAGCTGGCGATGTCGGAACTGGCGAAGTCGCGGCTCTTGTCCTCGCGCTCCTTGCCGAGGAAGGCGTCGAGCAGGCGCTCGTAGACGATGAGGCCGGGCGCCACGATCAGGAAGCGGCGGGTGAAGCGCGGATCGTCGACGCCGCCCAGGAGCGCCGCCGTCTTGTTGAGCAACTGCCAGATCAGCAGCGCCTGCAGCACCCAGGTCTTGCCGGTGCCGGTGGCCATCTTCAGGCAGTACTTCGGGTGGCCGTGCCGTGCCACGTCGGTCAGCCGGGTGCCCTCCAGCAGCGCAGGCTCGCACACCTGCCGGTACAGGTCCGCCAGGTCGGGGCTGTCCAGCACCTCGTGCGCGACGATCACGTTGAGGATCGCCTGCCGCTGGCCCGGGTGGAAGTTGAACGTGCGCGACTGGCACGCGTCATCGCCGAACCACCAGCGCAGCAGTTCCGCCGTCACCGGCGTCACCAACTCGTAGAGATCGGCGATGCCCTGTTCCAGTCCGACGCAGAGCTGTTCGGTGCGGCGGGTGAGGGCGGTGCTCAGCGCCAGCGGTTGTTCGACGGCGTTCATGCCTTCGGTTCCGTGACGGTCTGCACGACCTCGGCTTCGAAGCCGAACACGTCGACCGCGCGCACGCAGACGCGCCGCTCGCCGGCTTTGTGCGACACGGCGAAGCACGCCTCGGCGACCACGCGCAGCGGGTCGTCGTCGTTGGCGGTGTTGCCGCGGTAGTCCTGCCACACGGAGCGGAACACCCGGCCGTCGTAGTCGGGGTCGACCGCCCAGTACTCGATCAATGCCAGCGGCTCGGCGTTCATCACGCGCACCAGCTTCTGGCGGTTGTCGTCGTCCAGGTTGATCGCCTCGGGCGACAGCAGCACGTAGTTGTCCAGCCTGACGACGAGCTGTTCCTCGCCGTCCAGCCGCTCGCGCCGGATCGGCTTGACCGTCAGGTACTGCAGGCTGGAGAAGCGCACCTGGCCGCGCAGCTTCTCGATGCCGCCCTTCTTCTTCAGGCGGTCGAGCAGGTCGGGCGGGATTACCAGCACCTCCAGGCGGTCGTCGTTGAGTGCGGTGATGCTCTGGCCGATGGAAGGCTCGAAGTTCCAGCCCAGCACGACCACGCGGTCCCAGCCACCCATCAGGTTGTCACGCTGGGCGATGGCCTTGCGCAGGGTGGCGTCGCCGGTGAGCTTGTTCGGCGAGTCCACCAGCACCAGCGTCTTCTTGCCACCGAAGGTGACCGCACCGAGGTTGCGCAGCGGATTTTCCTCGACCGGCAGCGGCAGCGCGCCGTATAGCGACAGCACGATCGCCGACAGATCGCCCACGCGGAAACTGCGCCCCATCGCGCTCTTTGCCGCCTCGACCTGGTAATCGCCGATCGCTTGGTAGAGGAAGGGCCTGGCACCCTGATCGATCAGGCGCTTGCGCATGATCATGCAGGCGGGTTTGCCCAGGTCGGTGGTGATCCAGCGGCGGCCGAGTTTTTCGGCGACGGCGGCAGTAGTGCCGGAGCCGCCATTGAAGTCGGCGATTATCGATTTGGAGTTCGACGAGGCCTTGATTATGCGCTCTAGTAGGGCCTCAGGTTTCTGCGTCCCATAGTCTACAAATTCATTCGCTTGGGATTGGATGGACTGGACATCGATCCATAGGTCCTGCAGTGGTACGCCTGGCATTTCGTCCAAATAGCGCTTCTGGCGAGGTACAGTTCCCGGTTTGGTCTGGACAATCCTGCCTTGGTCGTACAGCTCTCGCATACGCTTTTCAGAAAATCGCCAGTACCGCGTGACGCCGAGGAATTCATAGTACGGATTGCCTTTGGAGGCTCCGCCCGGGGCGCTCGTATCACTCAACTGATATCGCCGTCCGTCTGGATCTTCATGACGATAGAAATCATCGATGTACTTCTGGTCGTAAGGCGTAAACACCGGGTTCCAAATGCGATTATCAGATTTGCCATACAGGAAGATGCAGTCGTGAATGCGTCCCATGTGCGTGGCACCTTGAGTGATGTCTCCTTTTGCGGTCTGACGTTTCCAGATAATTTCGTTGACGAAACTGGACCTTCCAAAAACCTCGTCCATTACCAGCTTGACGTAATGGCTCACATGCCAATCCAGGTGAACGTAGATTGAGCCCGCATCGCTTAGTAACTCGCGCATAAGGATCAGCCGAGGCGTGATCATGGCGAGATAGGAGGCAGTGCCGTCCGACCACGTATCCGAATAAGCAAACTGTTCGATTACGGTGGGCCGCTGCTCAAGTTCAAGACCCGGGAGGGTCACTTTGGTGCGGTAGTCCGCCTTGGAATCGAACGGAGGATCGATGTAGATCAGGTCGATCTTGGCGCGCAGACTGGGCGTGTTCTCGTCGCCGGCCAACAGCGCAGCCATCGCGAGCAGGTTGTCGCCGTAAACGAGTCGGTTGGTCCAGTCGGCTTCGCCTTCCGCGTCCAGATGCGCCTGCCGGTTCGCGGCAGCGATCCAGTCGATGTCGCGCGTGTCCCTCGAAGGCAGCACCCACTCGCGGGTCTGCAGGCCGACGCGGTGGCGTCCCTCCAGGCTCTCCAGGATCTTCTCCGCCTGCTGGCGCCCGCGGGCGACGATCTCGGGGAGCTGTTCGAGCAGGGACTTGGGCACGCGGCACCTGATTCACGTGAAAAGTGAATCATAGTGAACGTGTAAGGTGAATTGCAGCGGTGTCCGGCCACGTACCTTGCCGTCATGGTCGATCACCGAGCGGAATTCTCAGAACGTCTTGCCGCAGCGATGCGAAAAGCGGGCTATGAGCCGAGGCCGGGCGTATTGATGAAGCAGTTCAACAGCCGCTTCCGTGGTCCGTCCATCCGCTTCCAGACCGCTTCGCGCTGGCTTGGCGGGAAGGCGGTTCCCAAGCTCGACAAGCTGACGGTGCTCGCCGACTGGTTGCATGTGGATCGCGGGCTTCTGGGGTTCGGCGAGAAGTCGCGGCGCGCATCGGACCGGCAGATCCGCGAGGATCGTGCGTCCTACGAAGAAGATGAATTGATCGAAGGCTTCCGCGCGCTCCCTGCAGAACACCGCAAGCTGGTGCGTGAGTTGGTCGATGCGCTGAAAGACACCAAGATCGCCAAGATGCATCGCTGAGCGCGGCTGGCGAGGCTGCTGTACTTCGTGAAGCTTCGTGAGCGGGCTCCCCCGCGAGCCCCGGCCCCTCACCCCAGTCCTCTCCCCGGAGGGGAGAGAGGGAGCTAAAAGGCGGGCCACTTGCTGGCATTATGGGAAGCCTCCCCGTCGTGGCTCTCCCCATGTCCTCGCGTTCGGATGTCTCCCAGGTCGCCATCGCGATCGGCGCCTTGCTGGTCGCCATGGTTTCGTATCAATGCGGTGCGTCGCTGGCCAAGCACCTGTTCCCGCAGGTCGGCGCGCAGGGGGCCACCGCTTACCGTCTCGGCATCAGCGCGCTGATCCTGCTGGCGTGGCGGCGGCCGTGGCGGCGTCTGCGGGCCGGGCAAGACTGGCGTGGGTTGTGGGCCTACGGGTTGTCGATGGGGGCGATGAACCTGGTGTTCTACATGTCGCTGCGCACGATCCCGCTCGGGCTGGCGGTGGCGCTGGAGTTCACCGGTCCGCTGGCGCTGGCGATGTTCAGTTCGCGGCGGTTGCTCGATTTCGTGTGGATCGGCCTGGTGGTCGCCGGTCTGGCGCTGCTGTTGCCGCTGCGCGGCCAGGCGCATGCGCTCGATCCGGTCGGCGTGATGTACGCGCTTGCCGCGGGACTGGGCTGGGCCCTGTACATCATCACCGGGCAGAGGGCCGGGGCCGCCCATGGCGGGGACGCGGTGACCTGGGGCACGTCGGTCGGCGCCTTGCTGGCGATTCCCTTCGGCGTGGCGCACGCGGGCACCGCGCTGCTGTCGCCGTCGCTGCTGCCCTATGCGGTGGGCGTGGCGCTGCTGAGTTCGGCCTTGCCCTATTCGCTGGAGATGGTGGCGCTGACGCGCCTGCCGGCGCGGACCTTCAGCACGCTGCTCAGCCTGGAACCGGCGATCGCCGCGCTGGCGGGTGTGATGCTGCTCAGCGAGCACCTGAGTGCGCTGCAGTGGCTGGCGATCGGGGCGATCATCGTGGCGGCGGCCGGTACGGCACTGAGTGTGCGCAGGCCGATCGGAGTAGAAGCTGTTCCTTGATCGGGCTCGGCGACTCGTGCCGCCCGCTGCGCGTCAATCCAGACGCGTGCGGAAATGGAAGCACTCGATGCCGAAACCCTCGCGGAAATAGAAGCGGTGCGCCTGTTCGCGGGTGACCCGGGAGATCAACTGGATCTCGCTGCAGCCCTGCGCACGGCCTTCGTCTTTGAGGCGGTCGAGCAGCCGGGCGCCGTAGCCGCGGGAGCGCACGCGCTCGTCGACGACCAGGTCGTCGAGATACAGCAGGCGTCCGCAGTAAAGCATCTGCATGAAGCGGTAGGCGGCCACGCCGCGCACCGTGCCTTCGTCGATGACGGCGAGCAGGCGCAGGCCCTCGCTGTCCATCAGTGAGCGGACCTGCGCGACGTAGCGGTCGGCCGCGAGATCGGGCCGCAGCTGGCGCATCACCTCGAAGGTGGCGGCGATCTCCTCGTCCGTCTGCGCGTGGGCGACGACGGGCTCCACGCTCAGCACTCGATGACGTTGACGGCGAGGCCGCCGCGGCTGGTTTCCTTGTACTTGTCCTTCATGTCGCGGCCGGTATCGCGCATGGTCTTGATGACCTTGTCCAGGCTCACGCGATGCTTGCCATCGCTCTTGAGCGCCATGCGGCTGGCGTTGATGGCCTTGACCGAGCCCATCGCGTTGCGCTCGATGCAGGGGATCTGCACCAGGCCGCCGATCGGGTCGCAGGTGAGGCCGAGGTTGTGCTCCATGCCGATCTCGGCGGCGTTCTCGACCTGCCAGATGCTTCCACCCAGCGCGGCGGTGAGGCCGCCGGCGGCCATCGAGCAGGCCACGCCGACCTCACCCTGGCAACCGACTTCGGCGCCGGAGATCGAGGCGTTTTCCTTGTAGAGGATGGCGATGGCGCCGGCGGTCAGCAGATAGTCGACGATGCCGTTCTCGTCCGCCTTCGGGCAGAAGCGCAGGTAGTAGTGGCCGACCGCGGGCACGATGCCGGCGGCGCCGTTGGTCGGCGCGGTGACCACGCGGCCGCCGGCGGCGTTTTCTTCGTTGACGGCCAGCGCGTAGAGGTTGACCCAGTCGAGGATGGTGAGCGGATCCTTCAGCGCGGCCTCGGGCTGGTTGCGCAGTTCCTCGGCCATCGCCGGCGCGCGGCGCGTCACGTGCAGGCCGCCGGGCAGGGTGCCGGGGGAGCGCAGGCCGCGGGTGACGCAGTCGGCCATGGCTTTCCAGATGGTGAGCAGGCCGGCGCGGGTTTCCGCTTCCGGGCGCCACACGCTTTCGTTGGCCATCATCAACTGGGCGATGGTCAGGCCGTGGCGCTCGCACGCCGCAAGCAGTTCGTCGCCGGTGGAGAACGGGTAGGGCTGCTCGGTGGTGTCGGCGACGATGCGGTCTTCGGCCGCCTCGTCCTGGTTGACCACGAAGCCGCCGCCGACCGAGTAGTAGTCGCGCGTGGCCAGCTCGTTGCCGGCGGCGTCGTAGGCGGTGAAGCGCATGCCGTTGGTGTGGAAGGGCAGCTTCTGGCGCTTGTTGAAAACCAGGTCGGCCTTCTCGTCGAAGCCGATCTCGTGCTTGCCCAGTAGGCGCAGCCGGCCACTGGCGCGAATGCGGGCGAGGATCTCCGGGATCAGGTCGGCATCGACGGTGTCCGGATGGTGGCCCTCGAAGCCCAGCAGCACCGCCTTGTCGGTGCCGTGGCCGCGGCCGGTCATCGCCAGCGAGCCATAGAGTTCGGCACGCACGCGGGCGACGCGGTCGAGCACGCCCTTCTCCTCCAGCCAGCGCTCGCCGAAGCGGGCAGCCGCGCGCATCGGTCCGACCGTATGCGAGGACGACGGCCCGATGCCGATCTTGAAGATGTCGAAAACGCTGACGGCCATGGATGCGCTGCAGGGGAAGGGGTGAACCCGTTATTCTACGCGCCCCCTTCACGTTTGGCAGTCCATTCGCCGCCGCATGGCCGACCTCGTCCTCTACCAGCGCGACTACTGCCACCTGTGCGACCAGGCGCTCGCGGTGCTCGCCGAGGCGCGGGCGCCGGAATTCGACAGCGTCTGGGTGGATGATGACGATGCACTGGAATCGCGCTACGGGACCCGGGTGCCGGTGCTACGCGACGGGCGCGATGGGCGGGAGCTGGATTGGCCGTTCGACGCGGCGGTGGTGAGGCGGTTCCTGGAGGGCTGAGGCGAGGCTTCCCCCATCCGCCCTTCGGGCACCTTCCCCCGTGGGACGGGGGAAGGGTCTTGCTTGGGGCTGTCGAGCGAGTCCCGCCTGGCTACGTGAGGCTATCGCGTGAACACGCTCCTCATGAGGCTGTCGGATGAGCCCTCGCCCATCTGCGTGAGGCTCTCGAGTGAGCCTTCCCCGTTCACGGAGGAAGGTGCCCGAAGGGCGGATGGGGGAAGCCGGAGCGCTATGGAAGGATCTTGCTTGGGGCTGTCGAGCGAGTCCCGCCTGGCTACGTGAGGCTATCGCGTGAACACGCTTCTCATGAGGCTGTCGGATGAGCCCTCGCCCATCTGCGTGAGGCTCTCGAGTGAGCCTTCCCCCGTTCACGGGGGAAGGTGCCCGAAGGGCGGATGGGGGAAGCCGAAGCGCTATTTCGGCGCCAGCACCAGGTGCGCCTTGACCGTCACGTCGTTGCCGATCACCGAGGTGTCGGCGTACTCGCCGCCGCCGACGCCGTAATCCAGCCGCTTGAGCGTGCCGCTCACGTCCATCAGCGTGGTGCCGCCGGGCTGTGGCGTGAACGTGACGGTGAGGCTGAGCGGATGGGTCTCGCCGCGCAGGGTCAGGTTGCCGTGCGCGATGAGGTGGTCACCGGCCTGGATGATGTCGGTGCTGACGTAATGTGCCTGCGGATACTTGGTCGCATTGAAGAAATCCGCGCCGGGCAGCGCGCTGTCACGATCGGAGTCGCCGGTGGCGGCGCTGGTGGTATCGACGGTGACGTCGAACTTCGAACTGCCCACGTGCGCCGCGTCGTAGCGGATGGCCGCGTGCCACTGCGCGAAGCTGCCCTGGAACGGGGCGCCCTGGAAGGCGGCCGTGAAGCCGAGCGTGCTCTGGTCCTGCAGCACGCGGTAATCGGCGGCCGTGGCGGCAGCCGGCAGGACGAGGCACAGCAGCAGGGCAAGGCGCCCGAGGGCCGGTCGGTTCATGCTTCAATCTCCTTTGGAGCCTTGGCGAAGGCGGGCGAACGGCCACATGCGGCGCAGTACGTCATCGTTGTCGAAGACATGATGCTTCAGCGCCGCGCCCACGTGGGCGATGAGCACCAGCAGCAGGAACCAGAACAGGTATTCGTGAACTTCGTGCGACAGGCGGCGCAGGTCGGGATTCTTCGCCGCGATGGCGGGCAGGTTGAACAGCTTGAAGTACTGCAGCGGGTAGCCGCGCACCGAATTGAACCACCAGCCCGACAGCGGCAACGCCACCACCAGCAGGTACAGCACGCCGTGCACGACGCGCGCGGCCCACAGTTGCCAGCGCGGCGCCGGCAACTCGCGCGGCGGGCGGTTGAACGCACGCCACAGCACGCGCAGCGCGAACAGGGCCAGCACGGTCAGCCCGATCGACTTGTGCAGGGCCATCCAGTTGACCTTCTGCATCGGCGAGCGGGCCAGGTCCATCAGCAGGCCGAACACGCCGTTGCCCAGGATCAGCAGGGCGATGGTCCAGTGGAAGAACTTGGCGACGGCGCCCCAGCGCCATTCGTCATTTCGCAGCATCGGCGCTCTCCCTTGCGTCCGTACGTTCGTCGCGGATGGCTTCGATCTCCAGCCAGATGGATATGTTGCGGCCGATCGAGCCCAGGTTGGAAGTGATGCCGAAATCGGTGCGGTCGAGCATGGCGGTGGCGGAAAACCCGGCAATGGTGTGCAAGCCGAAGATGGTGCGCGCATCGCGGTTGAACGTAAACGGAATGTCTACGTCGCGGGTGACGCCGTGCAGGGTGAGCCTGCCGTGCAGCACGCCATGCCGCTCGTCCTTGCGCTCGACCGAGGTGCTGGCGAAGTGGGCATAGCGGGCCTTGGCGGCATCGAGGAACGCGGGTTTGAGCACCGCCGCGTTCCAGTCCGCATCGCCCATGTCCAGGCTCTGCAGATCGATGTCCAGTTCGGTGGCGGCGCGCGTCCAGTCGTCCGGGTCGAAGCGCAGCCAGCCGTGCGCGATGTGCAGCCGGCCGAACGGGCGCGAGTAGCCGTCGTGGCTCACGCTGAAGAGAACCTGGCTGTGCACCGTGTCGTAACGGTAGCGGTGCTCCTTCGCATGGCCGGCCAGCGGCCACAGCAGGGCGGCACAGGCAAGCAGGCGGGCGGCGGCGGGCAGGACGCTCATCAGGCCAAGTCTGGATGATCCCTTGCGTGGGTGCCAGCGCACTGCCTTGGCGTTTCGTCCACGCGCGGCGTGGCTACCATCGAAACCCGCCACTTATGGAGGTAGGCCATGGCTCGCCCCATCTGGACCGGCACGCTGTCGTTCGGGCTGCTCAACGTCCCGATCCGCCTGATGACCGCCGAGCGCAGGGTCGACCTGCACTTCCGCATGCTCGACCAGCGCAACAACCAGCCGGTGCGCTACGAGCGCGTCAACGCCGAATCCGGCGAGGAAGTGCCCTGGAAGGACATCGTCAAGGCGTACGAGTACTCCAAGGGCAACTACGTGGTGCTGGAGGAATCGGACATCAGGAACGCCGCGGCCGAGGCGCACGAGACGGTGGAGATCGACACCTTCATCGACGCCGGCCAGCTCACCCCGGCCTACTTCGAGAAACCCTATTTCCTGGTGCCCGGCAAGAAGGCCGAGAAGGGCTACGTGCTGCTGCGCGAGACGCTCAAGCGCACCGGCAAGATCGGCATTGCGCGGGTGGTGATCCGCACCCGCGAGTACCTGTGCGCGGTGATGCCGCAGGACGATGCGCTGATGCTGATCCTGCTGCGCTTCCCGCAGGAGCTGGTGAGCGAGGAGGAGTACGCGCTGCCGGACAAGGCGATCTCGGACTACCGCATCAGCGACCGCGAGCTGGAGATGGCGGGAGAGCTGATCGAGTCGATGTCCGGCAAGTTCGAGCCGGAGAACTACCGCGATGAATTCCGCGACCGGCTCACCGCGGTGATCGAGCAGCGGCTCAAGAGCAAGGGCGTCACCACCACGCTGGAGGAAGAGGAGCCCGCGCACGCCAACGCCACCACCAACGTGGTCGACTTCATGGCGCTGCTCAAGAAGAGCATCGAGGGCAAGCAGCGCACGCCGGCCAAGGGCAAGGACGCGGCGGAAAAAGCGGAAAAGAAGCCAGCAGCAAAAAAGGCCGCCAAGAAGGCCGAACCTGCGGCCAAGAAGGCTTCGCGAAAGACCCCGGCGAAGAAGGCCAGCGCCACCCGCAAGAGCCGCAAGGCCGGATGAGGTCTGCCGTCCGTTGAGTGTCTTCCGGCGCGGCGAGGTGGCATGGTGGCCTCTCCGGGGAGCGCGGCCGGACCGCAGGGAGAACGCATGAGCACCGACAAGCCCATCGACGTTGCCGGCGTCCGGATCAGCCACCCCTCGCGCGTGGTCTATCCGGACGACGGCATCACCAAGGGCGAGGTCGCCGCCTACTACGCCGCCGTCGCCGACTGGATCCTGCCGGAGCTGGTCAACCGCCCGCTGTCGATGGTGCGCTGCCCGGGCGGCACCGACAGCGCATGCTTCTTCCAGAAGCACCACGCGGCCAAGCTCGGTTCCAGCGTGCGCCCCATCCCGATCGAGGAGAAGGAGGGCGGCGAGGACGACTACGTCTACATCCGCGACCGCAAGGGCCTGCTGCAACTGGTGCAGATGAACACCATCGAGTTCCACCCGTGGGGCGCGCGGGTGGACAAGCCCGATTCGCCCGACCGCATCGTGCTCGACCTGGACCCCGCGCCCGGCGTGGCGTGGACGGCGGTGGTGGAGGCAGCGCGCGGCATCCGCGAGCTGCTCGAAGGGATGGAGCTGGCGAGCTTCGTGCGCACCAGCGGCGGCAAGGGGCTGCATGTGGTGCTGCCGTTCCGGCGCGGGCCGAGCTGGCAGGCGGCGAAGGATTTCTGCGAATCGGTGGCCGATGCGATGGTCGCGCGCTCGCCCGAGCGCTACATCGCCACCGCCAGCAAGGCGCAACGCGAAGGAAAGATTTTCATCGATTGGCTGCGCAATGCGCGCGGCGCCACCAGCGTGTGCAACTGGTCGTTGCGGGCGCGCGACGGGGCGCCGGTGGCGATGCCGTTGCGATGGGAAGAGCTGGGAAAGGTCGAGGGCGGGGCCGCGTTCGGCATGCCGGTGGCATTGGAGCGGGCGGCGGGGTTGAAGGCCGATCCTTGGGAGGGGATGGCGAAGCTGCAGCAGCGGTTGCCGAGGGGTTGAGGCAAGGCCTCCCCCTTCCGCCCTGCGGGCACCTTCCCCCGTGAACGGGGGAAGGACCGGGCGTGACGCTTCCGTCAATCCGCGGGATGCATTCGGGTGAGCCTTCCCCCGTTCACGGGGGAAGGTGCCGACAGGCGGATGGGGGCGTCCCGTGGGTTACTTCAACTTCAACGTGTCGTTGGAACGATCCGCTTCCGGCAAGCCGTGCTCCGGATCCAGCGTCGCCGACACGACCTTGCGCGAACCGGCCACCCGCACCACGTACTCGCGATGCTGCTGCCAGGTTTCCACCGGCACGCGCACGTCCTGGTGGCTGCCGTCGTCGTAGGTCACGCGCAGCGTGTTGGGCAGCACCAGCGGGTCCAGGTTCGCCACCGTCACGGCGGCGCCGTGCGACCAGTCGCCGTCGATCGGCGCGACCTTGCGCACCGCCATGTCGAACTGCCAGTTGTGCTGGTACCAGCCGCGCCAGAACCAGCCCAGGTCCTCGCCGGCCTCGCTTTCCATGAAGCGGAAGAAATCCGACGGCGAGGGATGGTGGTAGGCCCAGGTGGCGATGTACTTGCGGAAGGCGTCGTCAAAGCGCTCGGGCCCCAGGATCTGTTCCCGCAGCAGCACCAGCCCGAAGGCGCCCTTGAAGTAGCTGATCGGATGGCGGTACTTCTCGGATGTCTCGTCGGCGCCGTTGAGCAGGGCAGGCGCCTCCGGATCGGCCAATACCGCGGCGATCTCGTCGGCCGGGTTGCCGCCCTTGGGCGCGTATTCGCCGTCGCGCTTGGGTGCGTATTCGCCGTGGTTGAAGGCGTCGACCTCGGCGATGTCGATGAAGGTGTTGAAGCCCTCGTCCATCCACGCGTGGCGGCGTTCGTTGGAGCCGACGATCATCGGGAACCAGCTATGCCCGATCTCGTGCGCGATCACGCCGTGCAGGTTCTTGGTCTTGGCGCGCTTGGAGTCGAAGGTGATGCCCGGGTACTCCATGCCGCCGGCGGTGCCGGCCTCGTTGATCGCCACCGGCCACGGATACGGGAACCACTCCTTCGAGAAGTACTCGGTCGACGCCTTGAGGTATTCGGTGGCGCGGCCCCAGGCAGCGTTGCCGGCGCTTTCGACCGGATAGACCGACATCGCCAGCGCGGTCTTGCCCTGCGGCAGGTTGATGCGGGCGGCATCCCACACGAACGCCTTGGACGCGCCGAAGGCCACGTCGCGCGTGTTCTGCATGCGGAAGTGCCAGGTCAGCGTGCCGCCCTGCTTCGGACGGCTGGACGGCTGGCTGACCTCGGCCGGCGTGCGGATCATCACCGTCGTGTCGCTGTGGCGGGCCTCGTCCAGGCGCTGGATCTGCGTCTTGGTGAGCACGTCCTGCGGATTCACCAGCTCGCCGGAGCCGGCCACGATCATGTCCGCGGGCACGGTGACCTTGTAGTCGAAGTCGCCGTATTCCAGGTAGAACTCGCTGTTGAGATAGGGCGCGGTGTCCCAGCCGCGCAGGTCGTCGTAGACGCACAGGCGCGGGTACCACTGCGCCATCTCGAAGATGTCGCCGTTCTTGCTGGCGTTGACGTCCATGCGGCCGCCGAATTCGCCAGGCACGGTGAAGCTCCAGGCGATGTGCACGCGCACGCTGCCGCCCTTCGCCTTCAGCGGTTCGGGCAGGCGCAGCTGCATGCGGGTGTCGGAGACGACCCACTTCACCGGCTGGCGGCGGCCGCTGGCGTCTTCGACTTCGACCGAGGCGATCTGGTAGCCGCTGGTGAACTCGGTCGGGAACTCGCTGGTGAAGGCGCCGCGCGCGTCGGTCTTGTAGCGGTTCTGGTCCAACTGCAGCCACAGCACGTCCAGCGCGTTGGGGCTGTGGTTGGTGTAGGTGATCGTTTCGCGGCCGGTGAGCTTGCGGCTGGCCGGGTCCAGCGTGGCTTCGATCGTGTAGTCGGCGCGGTTCTGCCAGAACAGCGGACCGGGCTTGCCGTCGGCCGAGCGGTAGGCGTTGACCGGGTCGGGATAAGTGAACGGCGCGAAGGTCTGGAGCGGATCGTAGCGCGGCGCGTCCGCCGCGGCGGCGAGGGTGGACGCCAGCGCCAGCGCGCCGGTCATGCAGACTGCGAGTGCCTTCATCGAAAGTCCCCTGTTACGGTTGGCCGCCGGCACGGATCAGTGCGAGCACTTCGTGGCAGGCGCCCATGGTGTGGTAGTCGACCTTGCCGGCCGGGCTCTTCTCGTCGTCGTACTTGCGGTTGTCGTGGGTGAGGATGCGGTACCACGCGCCATGCTCGTGGTCGACGAAATGCTGCCACGCATACGCCCACAGCCGCTCGTACCACTGGTCATACACCGGCTCGCCGGTCCGCGCGTGCAGCAGCGCCGCGGCGGCCAGCGATTCGGCCTGCACCCAGAAGTACTTGTCCGCGTCGCAGATGCTGCCGTCGGGCGCGAAGCCGTAGCAGATGCCGCCGTGCTTCGGGTCCCAGGCGCGCATCAGCGCGGTGTCGAACAGGTGGCGGGCGGTCGGCAGCAGCCAGCGCTCCTCGCGGCCGCGCTCGGCCAGGTGCGATTCGAGGATCACCAGCAGCTTGGCCCACTCGGTCTGGTGCCCCGGCTGGAAGCCCCACGGGCGGAACAGGTGGCGCGGGTTGTCGCGGTTGTAGTCCCAGTCGACGTTCCAGTTGGTGTCGTAGTGCTCCCACACCAGGCCGCCGGCCTTGGCCGCCTGGCGGCGCGTCATGTGGTCGGCCAGGAGCAGGGCGCGGTCGAGGTAGCGCACGTCGTTGCTGGCCTGGTAGGCGGCCAGCATCGCCTCGCACATGTGCATGTTGGCGTTCTGGCCGCGGTAGGGCGAGAAGTTCCAGTTCGCATCGGCCTCGTCGCGGTACAGGCCCGCCTCGGCGTCCCAGTAGCGTTTTTCCAGCAGCGCCCAGGTCTCGTCCATCCACAGTTCCGCCTCGACCAGGCCCGCGCGCAGCGCGCTGGCGCAGGCCAGCAGCACGAAGGCGACGCCGTAGGCATGGTTGGTGCGATCGTCGGGGCGACCATCGGCAATCGTCCAGGCGTAGCCGCCGGTGGCCGGGTCGCGATGCACGTCGCGCAGGTAGCGCAGGCCGTGGCGGGCCGCGTCCAGGTAGTCGCTGTCCTCGAACTCCATCGCCGCCAGCGCGTAGTTGAAGACGAAGCGCGTGCTGCTGACCAGGTGGCGATGGCTGCGGTCGTAGATCGTGCCGTCGTCCTTGAAGTACTGGAAGAAGCCGCCGGCCGGATCGATCGCGCGCGGGTGGTAGAACGCCATGGTCTGGGCGATGTGCTCGCGCAGGAAGCTCTCGCTGCGGAAATCGGGCAGGGTGGTCATCGATTCGATTCCAGGAAGGCATGGACTTCCGCCGCGCTCGGCATCGCGGTGAACGAGCCCTGGCGGGTGACGGTGAGTGCGCCGCAGGCGGCGGCGAAGGCGAGCATGTCGTGCAGCGCCGAGCCGTCGCGCAGCAGCGCGTCGAACGTGCCCGCTTCGAGCGAGGCGAGCCGGCACAGCAGGCCGCCGACGAAGGCGTCGCCGGCGGCGGTGGTGTCGACCGCCTCCACCTGCGGGCAGGGCAGCTCGCCGCTGACGTCGCGGCGGTACCAGCGCAGCGGCCGCGGGCCGTCGGTGACCACCAGCAGGCGCGTGCGGCCCTGCCATAGGCGATCGAGCAGGGCACCGTCCTCGGCCAGCCAGGCGAATTCCTCGGCGCACAGCTTGACCACGTCGGCCAGGTGCAGCGCCGGCCATACCGACGGACGCGGGTTCGACTCCCGCGGCCACAGCGCCGGGCGCAGGTTGAGATCGAAGCTCACCAGCGCACCGGCCGCCTGCGCGCGGCGCATGCCTTCGCGGGTGGTCTCGGCCAGTTCCGGATCGGTCATGCTGTTGGAACAGACGTGGAACACGGCGATGTCGTCGAACGCCTGCGCGCGGAAGTGCTGCGGGCGGAACAGCAGGTCGGCCGAAGGCGGACGGTAGAAGTTGAAGCTGCGCTCGCCGCGCGCGTCCAGGCTGACGAAAGCCAGCGCGGTGTTGGCCTCACCAGTGCGCGCCACGTCGGCGACAGCCACGCCGGCACGTTCGAGGCTGCCGAGCAGGAAGTCGCCAAAGGGATCGTTCGACAGCATGCCGGCGAAGCGCGCCTCCCCACCCAGCCGCGCCGCGGCCACCGCCACGTTGGCCGGTGCGCCGCCGGCGAAGGGCACGAATGCGCGCGGGAAGCCGGCCTCGCCGGCGCCCTCGGCGTGGAAATCGATCAGCGCCTCGCCGAAGCAGAGGATCGGACGGCTCATCGTGCCTCCAGCGGTGCGCCGACGATGCGCGAACCGCGCAGGCCGTAGAACACGATGTAGGCGTAGCACACCGCCGGCAGGATGAAGGCGGCCTGCACGCCGATCGCATCGGCCAGCGCACCCTGCGCGAAAGGCACGATGGCGCCGCCCACGATGGCCATGATCAGCAGACTCGAGGCCTTCTCGGTCAAGGGCCCGAGCCGCTCGATGCCCAGCGTGAAGATGGTCGGGAACATGATCGAGTTGAACAGGCCGATCGCCACCACGCTCCAGATGGCGGTCGTGCCGCCGGTACTCATGGTGATGGCCAGCAACGCGATGTTGATCACGGCGAACAGCGCCAGCAGCGCCCGCGGCGAGTAGCGCGTCATCAGCCAGGACCCGGCGAAGCGGCCGATCATCGCGCCCAGCCAGTAGTACGACACGTAGGTCGCCGCCGTGGTCTCGGGCATGTTGCCGATCTGCGGCAGTGACAGGTAATTCACCATGAAGCTGCCGATCGCCACCTCCGCGCCGACGTAACAGAAGATCGCGATCACGCCGTACAGCACGTGCGGGATGCGCAGCGCATCCATCAGCGTGTGGTGGCTACGGTCGGCCTGCTCGGTGGCCTCCTCCAGTGCAGGCAGGCGGAACAGGTACACCAGCAAGGCCAGCGCGAACAGCGCGATCGCCAGGCCCAGGTACGGCCCCTGCACCGTCTGCGCCTCCTGCGTGCGGTAGGCCAGTTGCCCGGCGGGCGAGAGCTGGGCCACCTCCAGCGAGCTCTTGACTGCTACCGACAGGATCAGCAGCCCGCCGAAGTGTGGCGCCAGGAACGTGCCGAAGGAATTGAGCGCCTGCGCCAGCGTAAGCCGGCTGGAGCTGGTGCGTTCGGGCCCGAGCAGCGCCACGTACGGATTGGCCGCCACCTGCAGCACGGTGATGCCGGTGGCCAGCACGAACAGCGCACCGAGGAAGGCCGGGTACGAGTGCAGCCCTGCGGCGGGCCAGAAGCCCGCGGCGCCGACGCCGGCGATCGCCAGGCCCGCGACGATGCCCAGCTTGTAGCCCAGGTGCGCCACCAGCCGCCCGGCCGGCAGCGACATCAGGAAGTACGCGCCGAAGAAGGTGAACTGCACCAGCATCGCCTGCTTGTAGTTCAGCTCGAACAGCGCCTTCAGGTGCGGGATCAGGATGTCGTTGAGGCAGGTCAGGAAGCCCCACATGAAGAAGATCGTGGTGACCACCCCGAGCGCCAGCGGATAGTCGGTGTAGCGCTCGCGCGGCCCGTCCGCAGGAGGGGCGGCGGGCGACCGGTTGGGAGCTTGCAAGATGGCCATGGGGACTCCTTAGAGCCTGGTCGATGCCTTCCAGTGACCCGCGCCGGGGGCGATTCGTGCGCTGATCAGGGAAGAACGGGGGAGCGTACGTGCGTACGCGACTGGGTGGTGACGAAGGGACGCGGGCACGCGGATCCGGCCTGCCATGCTGCCTGCCGTCGACCGCCGCGCCCCATGCCGCCGGTTGGCGGCCATCGACGAGCAGCGCGGGTTACGGGAAGGCATCGGAAGACTCTCGAGTCGATCAGGCGGTGGCCGGGCAACTGCTGGCGCGAACCACCAGCCGCACCGGGGCGACGATGCGCCGCGCCTCGGCATCCGGGTCGCGCAGGCGCTCCAGCAGCATCTGCGCGGCCTGGCGTCCGCGCGCACGCGGCGCGGCGGCGAGCGTGGTGAGCGAGGGCGTGGCCAGCGCGGCTTCGGCGATGTCGTCGAAGCCGGTGAGGGCGAAGTCGCGCCCCGGCGCCAGGCCGCGCTCGACCAGGCCATGCATCAGGCCCAGCGCGACCGCGTCGTTGTAGCAGACCGCTGCGGTGGGTGCAGGATCGGCGGCGAACAGCGCTTCGGCGCAACGGGCCGCGTCCAGCCGCGTCGGCAGGCATTCGACCTCCCAGTGCGGCGCCACCGCCAGCCCCGCCGCCTGCATCGCTTCGCGATAGCCGGCGCGGCGCTGGCGGCAGGAGCTCGAATCGCGGTGGCCGCCGAAGAACGCGATGCGGCGGTGGCCCTGCGCGACCAGGTGCGCGGTGGCTTCGCGCGCGCCCTGCTGGTTGTCCAGCGCCAGCGTGTCCCAGTGGGCGTACTCGGGCTGCTCGCCGACCAGCTCGCGGTTGAACAGCAGCAGCGGCGTGCGTGCGCCCACTGCGGCCAGCACCTGGCTGGCGTCGCTGCCCTCGGCGGGCGAAAGGATGATGCCACCGGGCCCGTGCTCGATCAGCGAGCCGAGCACCGCCTGCTCGCGCCTGGGCGACTCGCTGGAGGAACCCAGCAGCGTGACCATGCCCGCCTCGCCCACCACGTCGTCCACGCCCGCGGCAAATTCCGCGAAGAACGGGTTGGCCAGTTCGTTGATCACCAGCGCAAGGGACGAGGTCGTGCGCCGGCGCAGGTTGGCAGCGGCACGGTTGTAGACGTAGCCTTGCTTGCGCAATTCTTCCTCGACGCGCGCGCGGGTGTCCTTGTTGACCAGCGGGCTGCCGCGCAGCACGAGCGATACGGTCGCGCGCGAGACGCCGCAACCGGCGGCGATGTCGCGCACGGTGACCTTGCGGCCGAGCGGAGGGTTGCTTTCCATGGGGCACCCGGTGGGAAGAAACGTGTTTGGAACGATCCAAATCTAGCTGATCGGCCGGCGTGTGCAAGCTCCGGTTTGTCGTCGGTCGCAAAGTCCAGGCTCTGTCCGGACCTCCCCAGGCCTTCTCGCGCATCGCAACGTGCACATGTCCGCAAGCGCTGCTAGCTTAGTCATTTGGAACGATCCAAACCCCCGGAGAGCCCCTGATGACCTTGTCCCGCCTGGCCCTCGCCCTGGCCTTGCTGCCCGGCATCGCCCTTGCCGCCACCGGCCACGCCGGCGACGTCGACCCGCGCATCGGCACGGGCGGCGACGGCCATACCTTCCCCGGCGCCACCGTGCCCTTCGGCATGATCCAGCTCTCGCCCGACACGGCGATGCCGGACTTCAAGCACGCCTACAAATGGGCCGCCGGCTACCAGTACGGCGACACCAGCATCATGGGTTTCTCGCACACGCACTTCTCCGGCTCCGGCCACTCCGACCTGGGCGACGTGCTGGTGATGCCGGTCGCCGGCGAGGTGAAGCTCGAGCCCGGTGACCCGGCCAAACCGGGCAGCGGCTACCGCTCGCGTTTCGACCACGCCAGCGAGGTCGAGCAGGCGGGCTACTACGCCGTCACCCTGGCCGACTACGGCATCCGTGCCGAGCTCACTGCCGGGCGGCGCGTGGGCTGGCACCGCTACACCTTCCCCAGGGGCAAGAGTGCGCACCTGCTGCTGGACCTGCGCCCGAGCATCTACGACTACCCCGGCAAGGTGCTGTGGTCGAAGCTGCAGGTGGCCGCCGACGGCACCGTCACCGGCTGCCGCACCACCCGCGGCTGGGCGCCGGGGCGCGAGCTGTGCTTCGCGATGCGCTTCAACCAGCCGATCGCCTCGCGCACGCTGTACGACCGCGAGAGCGACGTCCCTTACAAGGGCTTCAAGGGCCCGGGCAACCAGCCGATGGACCACGACGCGCAGAACGGCCGCGCGCTGGTCGGGGTGTTCGACTTCGGCACGCTCGCCAAGCCGCTGGAAGTGAAGGTGGCGATCTCGCCGGTCAGCGCCGCCAACGCGGTGGCCAATCTCGATGCCGACGGCAAGGGCTGGGACTTCGATGCCCGCCGCGCGCAGGCCAAGGCCGACTGGGACAAGGCGCTGGCGGTGATCGACGTCGACGCCTCCGCCACCGTGCGCAAGCAGTTCTACACCGCGCTCTATCACGCCATGCTCTCGCCGACGCTCAGCATGGACGTCAACGGCCAATACCGTGGCCCCGACCATGCCGTGCACCAGGCCAAGGGCTACGAGTTCTACTCGACCTGGTCGCTGTGGGATGTCTATCGGGCGCAGCAGCCGTTGATGGTGCTGCTCAATCCCCAACGTAGCACCGATTTCATCCGCTCGCTGATCGCCGCGCGCGAAGCGAGCCCGTTCGGCATCCTGCCGGTGTGGGCGTACCAGGGCCTGGAGACCTGGTGCATGATCGGCTACCACGCGGTGCCGGTGATTGCCGACGCGTACATCAAGGGCGTGCGCGGCTTCGACGCCGGCAAGGCGCTGGACGCCATGGTCGCCAGCGCCACCTATGCGCCCTACGGCGACCTGGCCGACTACATGAAGCTCGGCTACGTGCCGATCGACAAGGAGCCCGAGGGCGCTTCCAAGACGCTCGAATACGCCTACGACGACTGGTCGCTGGCGCAGATGGCCAAGGCGATGGGCCGCAAGGACGTTGCCGCCACCTTCGAAAAGCGCGCCGGCAACTGGAAGAACGCCTGGGATCCGCAGACCGGCTTCATGCGCGCGCGGCTTTCCGGCGGCGCGTTCCGCGCACCGTTCGATCCGGCCGCCGCCGGCTACGGCACCGACTACACCGAGGGCAACGCCTACCAGTACTCCTGGTACGTGCCGCAGGACGTGCCGGGTTTGATCAACGCCATGGGCGGTGATGCGAAGTTCGTGCAGCGGCTGGACGAGGTGTTCGACGCGAAGATCGACCCGGCCCATTTCAAGCACGTCGAGGACATCACCGGCCTGATCGGCTGGTACGCCCACGGCAACGAGCCCAGTCACCACATCGCCTACCTCTACGACTATGCCGGCGCGCCGTGGAAGACCCAGCAGCGCCTGAAGCAGATCATGGACAGCCAGTACGCCGCGCGCCCGGACGGCCTGGCCGGCAACGACGACCTGGGCCAGATGTCGGCCTGGTACGTGTTCACCGCGCTGGGTTTCTATCCGGTCACGCCGGCCAGCGACACCTACGCGATCGGCCGGCCGTTCGTGCAGCGCGCCACGCTGCACCTGAGCAACGGCAAGGACTTCACCGTCAGCGCCGCGCCGCTGGACGACGCGCATCCCTACGTCGGCGAGATCACGCTCAACGGCAAGCCGCTGGCCAGCCCGTTCCTGCACCACGCCCAGATCCTCGCCGGCGGCGAACTGCATTTCCGCATGCAGGCAGAACCGGCGCGGTAACGGCTCGAAGGGCGTGCGGCCTGCCCACGCTGCAGGCCCGCCGCTTTGAACCCTCTCCCCTCCGGGGAGAGGGCAGGGTGAGGGGCCGGGGCTCGCGGGGCGGTTGCTCGAGCGTGGCTTCTTGAAAAGCCTCCGGACAGGTGGGTTCAAGGCCAGTGCGGCCCCCTCACACCAACCCTCCCCCCGGAGGGGAGGGGGAGCATGGCGCCCCGTTCCCGGGCATCTCCGCGTCCCTTTGAACCCTCTCTCCTCCTGAACGAAGAAGCAGCGCGAGGCCGCGCCAGCCATCACCCGCGCCTAACGCCGCGCACGCTTTCATTGCACGTTTAGCCGGCCGTGGGCGGCAGGTCGTAAGCTCCGCCTGGTCGACGCGTCGTGAGGAACCCTCCCCGCATGCCCAGCCGCCATCGCGCCCTGCTGCCCGAGCTCCGCCGCGGCCTGCGCCACTGGCGCGTGCCGCGCTGGCGCATGGCCGGGCTGCTCTGCGCGGTGCTGGTGATCGTGCTGCTGCCGTACCTGGCCACGCGCACCAGCCACGAAGACGCGATGGAAGCGAGCCAACTGGTCACGCATTCCTCCGAGGTCAAGTCGCTCACCTACCGCATCGCCTACGTCACCCGCAGCAGCGAGGCGGCGATCCACCGCCTGCTCGAGGGCGACAAGGATCCCTCGCTGATCGACAACGCCCGCCTGGCCGGCAACGAAGTCCCCGCGCTGCTCGGCCAGCTCAGCGACATGACCCGCGACAACGCTGCCCAGCAGGCGGCGATCGGCGCGCTGGGCAACGTGGTCAACGGCCGGCTGGCGCTGCTGGAGCAGGCGCTTGCGCGCATCCGGCACGGCGACCGCGCCGGGGCCGTCGCCGCGTTGCACGACGCCGGCACGCTGTTCCGCATGGACCAGCAGATCGAGACGGTGGTGCGCAACGAGGGCACGGTGCTGATGGAGCGGCGCGCCCACGCCCGCCGCAGCGCCTTCGACAGCGGGCTGGTGCTGGCGATCACCTCGATCGCGCAGATCGTGCTGTTGTCGGTGATCGTGCTGGTTTCCGAACGCCAGATCGCCCGCCGCATGCGCGCCGAGACGCGCGAGAGCCAGGCGGTGCGCCGCGCGCAGATGATCGTGCGGGCGGTGCGCGAGCCGATCGCGCTGCTCAACGCGCAGTTGTGCACGCTGCTGGTGAACACCGCCTTCAGCGAGCTTTACGGCCTGCCGCAGGAGGATCAGCGCGAGCTGCGTCCGCTGCAGGAAGTGGGCGAGGGCGCCTGGACCGACGGCGCGCTGCTGCAGCGCCTGCGCGACGTGCTGCTGCACGACCGCGAGCTGTGGGACTACGAGCTGGTGCAGCGCACGGTCGGCGGCATCGATCGCCACGTGCTGGTCAACGCCCGGCGCCTGCAGCAGCACGACGGCGAGCAGCCGGTGCTGCTGCTCACCGTCAGCGACGTCACCGCCCGCGCGCTGGTCGAGCAGCAGGTGAAGGAACTCAACCGGCAGCTCGAAGGCAAGGTGGCGCAGATCTCCGACGTCAACCGCGAACTGGAGGCCTTCAGCTACTCGGTCTCGCACGACCTGCGCGCGCCGCTGCGCCACATCGCCGGCTTCACCGGCAAGCTCAAGCGCCATCTCGAGCAGCATCTGGATGAAACGGCCGCCCATTACCTGGACGTGATCGGCACCTCTGCCACCCGCATGGCGCAGTTGATCGACGACCTGCTGGTGTTCTCGCGGCTCGGCCGCGGCGCGCTCCGGCTGCAGGCGGTGGACATGCAGTCGCTGGTGGACGAGGCGCGCGCGCTGGCCCAATCGGAGGCGGGAGAGCGGACCATCGAGTGGACGATCGATCCGCTGCCGATCGTGATCGGCGACGAGAACATGTTGCGCACCGTCTGGCAGAACCTGATCGGCAACGCGGTCAAGTACACCGGCCGCCGCGAGGTGGCGCAGATCGCGGTGGCCGTGGAACGTGATCGCGACGGTGAATATGTCTTCACGGTGGCCGACAACGGCGCGGGTTTCAATATGGAATACGCCGGCAAGCTGTTCGGCGTGTTCCAGCGCTTGCACCGCGCCTCCGAATTCCCGGGCAACGGCATCGGACTGGCCAACGTGCGTCGCATCGTCGCGCGCCATGGCGGCCGGGTCTGGGCCGAGGCCGAACCGGAGCGCGGCGCGAGTTTCCACTTCTCGCTGCCGGCCACCGACCTGGCCGAGGCGCGTACCGCGAGGCGTCCGTCATGAACAACCGTCACCTGGGTCCCGTGTTGCTGGTCGAGGACAGCATGGCCGATGCCGAGATGGCCATGGACGCGCTGCGCGAGGCCAACCTGGCCAATCCGGTGGTGCACGTGGAGGACGGCGTGGATTGCCTGGACTACCTGCACTGCCGCGGCCCCTGGCTGGGCCGCGAGGCGGTCGACCCGTCGGTGATCCTGCTCGACATCAAGATGCCGCGCATGAACGGGCTGGAGGTGCTCACCCGCCTGCGCGAGGATGAACGATTGCGGCTGATCCCGGTGGTGATCCTGTCGTCCTCGCGCGAGGAGAGCGACCTGGCGCGCAGCTGGGACCTTGGCGTCAACGCCTACGTGATCAAGCCGGTCGACGTGGACCAGTTCTTCGAGGCGGTGCGAACGCTGGGCCGGTTCTGGGCGGTACTCAACCAGCTGCCCGAACACGAATGAGGAAGGCACGAGTGACGAAGGCTGGACGACGGAATGAAACAGGAGCGCAATAGACTGCATGCCCAATTCGAACATGCGCCCGCTGCCCACCATCCGCATCCTGCAGGTCGAGGACGACCCGCTCGACGCCGAACTGATCCAGGCCGAGCTGGACGCCGACGGCATCGACTACGTGGTGCGCCTGGTCGACGAGGAGGCCAGCTACAGCGCCTGCCTGGAGGAGTTCAAGCCGGACATCGTGCTTTCCGACCTGAGCCTGCCCGGCTTCTCCGGGCAGCGCGCGCTGGAACTGCTGCGTAGCCACGACGACGACCTGCCTTTCATCTACGTCTCCGCCACGCTGGGCGAGGAGGCGGCCGTGGAAGCGCTGCGCAACGGCGCCACCGACTACATCCTCAAGCAGAACCCCACCCGCCTGGCCAGCGCCGTGCGCCGCGCGCTGGCCGAAGCCGAGGCGTTGCGCGCCAAGCGCCGCGCCGAGGCGGAACTGATCCGCGCGCAGCGCTTCGAAAGCCTGGCGATGCTCGCCGGCGGCCTCAGCCACGACCTGCGCAACCTGCTGCAGCCGCTGCTGCTGGCCGGCGACAGCCTGCAGGACTACCAGGACGATCCGCGCCTGGCCCGGCTCGGCGCGCTGGTGCGCGACTGCGGCCGGCGCGGCCTGCAGATGGTGCAGTCGATGCTCTCCTTCGCGCGCGGCGCGCGCCGCGCCGAGCAGGTGCGCGTCGGTGCGTTGATGGACGCGCTGGGCCTGCTGTTGCGCGGCAGCGTGCCGCGCGCGGTGCAGATGGACCTGGAGGTCGACGATCGCGAACTCACCTTCGAGGGCAACCACACCGAGCTGCAGCAGGCGTTGCTCAACCTCTGCCTCAACGCGATCCAGGCGATGGGCGAGGCCGGAGGCCACCTGCGCATCGCCGCGGGCGAATGCGAGCTGGCGGAGGATTTTTTCCTGCCCGGCGAGCAGGCGCACCCCGGGCGCTACCTGTGCCTGACCGTGGCCGACACCGGTCCCGGCATGGCCCCGGAGGTACGCGAGCACCTGTTCGAGCCGTTCTACACCACCAAGGAAGGCGGCACCGGCCTGGGCCTGCTTTCCTGCAAGCGCATCGTCGCCAGCCACAACGGCGTGATGCGGCTGGACAGCGAGCCGGGTACGGGTACCGCGTTCCACCTCTACATTCCGATCGAGGAACCGGACGTCGAGGCGGCGGCGCAGGAAGAGCAGGGCGAGAGCCTGCTGGGCGAGGCCGAACGCGTGCTGGTGGTGGTGGAGGAGGCCGGCCCGCTGTCGCTGCTGGTCGACATCCTCGACGGCTACGGCTACCAGCCGCACGCCAGCCAGAGCGGCACCGCCGCGCTGCAGTGGATCGAGGCGCACGGCGTGCCCGACCTGGTGGTGATGGACGCGGACATGAACCTGTTCACCGGCGTGCGCACGCTGGCCGCGCTGATCGAGCACGGCTATCGCCGTTCGGTGCTGCTGCTGGCGCGGCCGGAAGCACCGCCTGACCTGGAGGAGCTGCCCAGGCTGGACCGGCTCTACCTGGTGGACAAGCCGATCAACACGCAGCAGTTGCTGCGGACGATGCGGCAGGCCTTGGGTGGGCAGGAGGCGGGGGAGTAGTCGCCGGACTGCTCTGGAAAGATGGAACCGACAGTGGGCAAAAGAAGGCTTTCCTGCGAGCCCCGGCCCCTCACCCCAGCCCTCTCCCCGAAGGGGAGAAGGGGGCAGGGCAGGTGGCGCCATCCCCTTCTGGGGAGAGGAGGCAAAGCGGGTCAGTCGATGCCGAGCTTCTTCAGCTTGTAGCGCAGGGCACGGAAGGTGATGCCGAGCTTCTTCGCCGCCGCGGTCTTGTTGTAGCGGGACTCTTCCAGCGCCTTGATGATCGCGGTGCGCTCGAGGTTGCTGATGTAGTCGTCCAGCGGCATGCCGCTGCCCGGGCCGGCGTGTGGCACCGGCGGCTGCGCGGCCACCGGGGCGCCCGGCTGCGGAGCATGCATGGCGGCGTGCGCGGCATTGACCGGCTCGGCCTGGCGCAGCGGGCGCTGCGGCAGCATGAGGTCCGAGGCGCCGATGGTGTCGCCCTCGCACATCGCCATGGCGCGTTCGAGGATGTTCTCCAGTTCGCGCACGTTGCCGGGAAAGTCGTATTCCTCCAGCGCCTGCTGCGCGTCCGGCTTCAGCCTGCCGGGCGTGCCGCCGCTCTTGGCGGCCAGCGAACGCAGGATGAAGGCGGCAAGCTGCGGCACGTCGCCCCGGCGCTCGCGCAGCGGCGGCACGCGAAGCTCGATGACGTTGATGCGGTAGAACAGGTCCTGGCGGAACTGGCCCTGCTCGACCAGCCGGGCCAGGTCCTTGTGCGTGGCCGACAGGATGCGCACGTCCACCGGCACTTCCTCGCGCGCGCCGATCGGGCGCACCGCCTTCTCCTGGATCGCGCGCAGCAGCTTCACCTGCATGTGCAGCGGCAGCTCGGCCACCTCGTCCAGGAACAGCGTGCCGCCGTGGGCGGCCTGGAACAGGCCTTCCTTGTCGGCGCTGGCGCCGGTGAAGCTGCCCTTCTTGTGGCCGAAGAACTCGCTCTCCATCAGCTCGGACGGAATCGCGCCGCAGTTGACCGGCACGAACGGCCCGCTCGCGCGCGGGCCCTGCTCGTGGATCAGCCGCGCCACCAGTTCCTTGCCCACGCCCGATTCGCCGGCGATGTACACCGGCGCCTGGTTGCGCGCGAGCTTGCCGATGGTGGCGCGCACCTGCTGCATCGCCGGCGAATCGCCGACCAGGCGGCCGGCGGCACCGGTCGCGGCAGAGGCACCGCCGCCGCTCTTGCGCTCCTCGGCCAACTGCAGCGCGGTGCGCACCAGCCGGCGCAGCATCTGGATGTCGACCGGCTTGGAGACGAAGTCGAAGGCGCCTGCCTTCAGCGCGTTCACCGCTGCGTCGACGTTGCCGTAGGCGGTGATCATCGCCACCGGCATGTCCGGATGGGTGGCCGCGATCAGTTCGATGACCTCATGGCCGGTGCCGTCGGGCAGGCGCATGTCGGTGAAGCAGAGGTCGTAGCTGCGTTCGCCCAGGGCCCGCCGTGCCTCGGCCACGGTGCCCACCGCCTCCACCTGCAGGTCCATGCGACCGAGCGTGATGGTAAGCAGCTCGCGGATGTCGCGTTCGTCGTCAATGACCAGGACGGTCTGTGCGGACATGGTTCTCTTTCGTCAGGCGGCAACAGCGAAAGGGTATAGCAGTTTGGCGACTCTGTGCTCTGATCAGGCCAAAGAAATGGCGTGATTACGCGCTTCACGCCCTGCTCCCTCTCCCCTTCGGGGAGAGAGCCGGGGTGAGGGGCCGGGGCTCGCCACGAACTGTGTTCTCCCTCCCCCCTTCGAGGAGAGGGCTGGGGTGAGGGGCCGGGGCTCGCCGCGAACTATGTTCTCCCTCTTCCCGAAGGGGAGACGAAACAGGGGCTCAGCCGGCATCTCCGCCGTCGGCCGGATGACGCGCCGGCGGTGTCAAGGTCAGGCGGAAGCAACTGCCGCCGCCGGCCACGCGCACGTATTCCAGCGAGGCCTGGTTCGCTTCGCTCATCTGCCGCGCCAGGTACAGGCCAAGGCCGGTGCCATATTCGTGCGTGGTGTAGAACGGCTCGAAAATCTGCGCCGCCACCTTGGGCGCGATGCCGGGACCGCGGTCGATCACCTCCAGGATCGGCACGCCGTGCTCTCCCCCGCGCACCACCACCATCACCCGCGCCGGTTCGCCGGGCATGCGGCCGTAGCGCAGCGCGTTCTGCACCAGGTTCCACACCACTTGCTGCAGCTGCTGCGGATCGGCCACCGCGGCCACCGGCACGGAGCCGGTGATCACCCGCAGCGAATCGCCACCGATGTCGTTGCCTTGCTTGTATTCCTCCACGAAGCCGTTGGCCCAGCGGCCCAGGTCCAGCGTCTCCGGGCGCGAGCGCTCCCGCCGAGAGAGCTGCAGGATGTTCTCGATGATCTCGTTGAGGCGCACGCAGTGGTTGTTGATGATCTCCACCATGCGCGCGTCGCTGGGTGTCAGTTCCCTGGACTCGGCCAGCAACTGCGCCGAGTAGCGGATCGCCGCCAGCGGATTGCGGATTTCGTGCGCGATGGAGGCCGACAGGCGGCCCAGCGAGCTGAGCGTCAGTTCCTCCGCGCGGCGGGACAGCAGCGAGGTGTCGTCGAGGAAGATCAGTACGTGCGAGTCGTCGTTCGGCGCCAGCCGGGTGAAGCGCGGCACCACCTCGGGCACGCCGTCGGCCAGTTGCGTGGCGGTCTCGTCCAGCTTGCCGGAGGTCATCCAGTGGTACAGCCGGCGCGAGAGCTCCGGCGCCAGCTTGCCCAGGTCGCGCTGGTCTGCCGGCGGGTTGCCCAGCAGCATCCAGGCCGATTCGTTGAGCTGGTGGATGCGGTTGGCGTCGTCCACCAGCAGCACGCCGGTCTTCATGCGCCGGATGATCAGCTCGTTGACCTGCGACAGGTTGGCCAGGTCCAGGCTGCGCTGTTCGGCCAGCGCCTCGGTGGCGCGCAGCTGGCGGCCGAGCACGTGGCAGAGCGTGGTGCTGGCGAAGTAGGCCAGGCCGAGCAGGCCCGATTCGAGCAGGTCGCCGTCGCCCGGCGCCTGGGCGATCAGCGTGTGGCCGAGCATGCCCAGCGTGGCCAGCGCGGCGAAGAAGCTGGACAGCCGCAACGGCAGCACCAGCGCGCCGGTGGACAGGTTCACCGCCAGCATCATGGCGATGCCGATGCGCGCCTCGTGGATCAGCCAGGCGGCCAGCACCGCCACCATGATGTCGACCACCAGCGCGCCGGACACTACCAGTTGCGCCTTGGCCATCGCGTGCCGGGTCTGCGCCAGCATGCCCACCGCGAACAGCAGGTAGACCCCGATCACCACGTAGGCCAGCAGCGGCTGCTGGACGGTCGGCCAGGTCAGTCGCGGCGAGCTCAGCGCCAGGCCGGCATAGACCAGCGCCTGCGCCAGCCGGAAGTAGTTGAGGAAGAACAGTTCGTGGCGGACCGCCGGTGCCGCGGGCCGGACTGGCTGGAAAACGGGCGGTTCGGCAGTGGGTATCGTGGGAGGCACGTTGACGGCTTCGGCGCGGCGTTCGGCCGAGTATAGACAGGCCCGCGTGCGCTGCCAGCGGCGAAGCGCACGGAGTGGGCCGCCAGGCGGCACTTTCCATCACGGGCGCCTTTGCGCGAAAATGCGCGGCCGTATTGCGCGATTTCCGCCCGGTGACCCGGAGCAGCGCGCACTGCACGCCGGCAGGGCGTCCCAAGGCCGCCGTCCGATCCCCTCCCGCGCCCACGCCGCCAAGGTGCGTGCGGCCCGATACGTTTTCCCGTTCGCTCGAGGTATAGGAATGAATTTCCACGAGTACCAGGCCAAAGAGCTGTTCGCGCAGTACGGCATCACCGTACCGCCGGGCAAGGTTGCCAACTCCCCCGACGCCGCCGTCGACGCCGCCAAGGCGTTGGGCGGCTCGCAGTGGATGGTCAAGGCGCAGATCCACGCAGGCGGCCGCGGCAAGGCCGGCGGCGTCAAGTTCTGCAAGAGCCTCGACGACGTGCGCGCTGCCGCCAAGGGCATGCTGGGCACCAACATGGCGACCTACCAGTCCGCCGGCCGCGCGCTGCCGGTGAACCTGGTGCTGGTGACCGACGCCACGAATATTGCGAAAGAGCTTTATCTCTCGGTACTGGTCGACCGTGATTCCAAGTCGGTGTCGTTCATTGCCTCCAAGCACGGCGGCGTGGACATCGAGCAGGTCGCCCGCGACACGCCCGAGGATATCCACACGATCGTCGTTGATTTCGTGGAGGGGTTGCAGCCCTACCAGTGCCGCAACCTCGGCTTCGCGATGGACCTTACGCCCAAGCAGGTCAACCAGCTGACCAAGATCATGCTGGGCCTGTACAAGCTGTTCAACGAGAAGGACCTGTCGCTGGTGGAGTTGAACCCGCTGGCGATCCTCGAGGACGGCAACCTGGCCGCGCTCGATGGCAAGGTGAACTCCGACGACAACGCGGACTTCCGTCATCCCGAGCTGGTCGCCATGCGCGACCTGAGCCAGGAAGACCAGGCCGAAGCGGCCGCGGTCCAGCACAACCTCAACTACGTGACCATGGACGGCTCGATCGGCTGCATGGTCAACGGCGCCGGTCTGGCAATGGCCACCATGGACGTGATCAAGCTGGCGGGCGGCGAGCCGGCCAACTTCCTCGACGTCGGCGGCGGCGCCACCAAGGAGCGCGTGACCGAGGCGTTCAAGCTGATCCTGTCTTCGGACAAGGTGAAGGCCATCCTGGTCAACATCTTCGGCGGCATCGTGCGCTGCGACCTGATCGCCGAGGGCATCATCGCCGCGGTGAAGGAAGTGGGCCTGACCATCCCGGTGGTCGTGCGCCTGCAGGGCACCAACGTGGAGAAGGGCCGCGAACTGCTGGCCAACTCCGGCCTGGCGATCACGCCGGCCGACGATCTCAACGACGCGGCGCAGAAAGCCGTGGCCGCCGCGAAGTGAGGAGCGAGAAAGCATGAGCGTTCTGGTCAACAAGAACACCAAGGTGCTGGTGCAGGGCTTCACCGGCCAGCAGGGCACCTTCCACGCCGAGCAGGCGATCGACTACGGCACCAAGATCGTCGGTGGCGTGACCCCCGGCAAGGGCGGTTCCGAGCACATCGGCCTGCCGGTCTTCAACTCGATGGAAGAAGCGGTCGCCGAAACCGGTGCCGACGCGTCGGTGATCTTCGTGCCGCCGCCGTTCGCGGCCGACTCGATCCTCGAAGCGATCGACGCGGGCATCCGCGTAATCGTGGCCATTACCGAAGGCATTCCGGTACTCGACATGCTGCGCGTGAAGAACGTGCTGGCGCAGCATCCGGAGACCGTGCTGATCGGTCCGAACTGCCCCGGCATCATCACTCCGGGCGAGTGCAAGATCGGCATCATGCCGGGCCACATCCACCAGCCGGGCAAGGTCGGCATCGTGTCGCGCTCCGGCACGCTGACCTATGAGGCCGTGTTCCAGACCACCAACGAGGGCCTGGGCCAGTCCACCTGCATCGGCATCGGCGGCGACCCGATCAACGGCCTGAACTTCATCGACTGCCTGAAGCTGTTCCAGGACGATCCGCAGACCGAGGGCATCATCATGGTCGGCGAGATCGGCGGCAGCGCCGAGGAAGACGCGGCCGAGTTCATCGGCGAGTACGTGACCAAGCCGGTGGTGTCCTTCATCGCCGGTGCGTCCGCCCCGGCCGGCAAGCGCATGGGCCACGCCGGCGCGATCATCTCCGGCGGCAAGGGCACCGCGGCGGCCAAGTTCGCGGCGCTGGAAAAGGCGGGCGTGACGACGGTGAAGTCGCCGGCGGATCTCGGCAAGACGCTGGCGAAGTTGATGAAGTAAGCGTGCGATATCTGCGCACGCCAAAAGGCCACGCGAAAGCGTGGCCTTTTGCTTTCGTGCCTCCCCGCAAGGCTTCCCCATCCGCCCTTCGGGCACCTTCCCCCGTAAACGGGGAAAGGACCAAAACGCCGCAGCCCCCGTTCCCGAGCCTTCCCCGCGAACGCGGGGAAAGTGCCGACAGGCGGATGGGGGCGACCCGCCGCAGCCTTGGTTTTTCGAGCGCTCACACCTTTCGCTCCTCCCGTAAACGGGGGAAGGACCAAAACGCCGCAGCGCCCGTTCCCGGGCCTTCCCCCGCGAACGCGGGGGAAGGTGCCGACAGGCGGATGGGGGCGGCCCCGCCTCAGACCTGGTTTTCGAGCTGCTCACACCCCTCGCTTATCATGTGCGCCTCCCACTGCCGCCCGCCCAGATGACCACCCAACTCCGCCTCGCCCTGGCCCAGTTCGACTTCCCCGTCGGCGCCGTCGCCGCCAACACCACGAAGATCCGCGAACTGATGACCCGGGCGCACGCCGGAGGCGCTGACCTGGTGGCGTTCCCGGAACTGGCGATCAGCGGCTATCCGCCCGAGGACCTGCTCATACGCCCCAGCTTCCTGCAGGCCTGCAACGAGGCGATCGCCGCGCTGGCCGAAGACACCGATGGCCTCACCGCGCTGGTCGGTTTCCCGCACAGCGAGGGCGAGGTCTACAACGCCGCCGCGCTGCTGCGCGAGGGCCGCATCGAGTGCATCGCGCACAAGCAGGCGCTGCCCAACTACGGCGTGTTCGACGACAAGCGCTACTTTCGCCCCGGCCACGCCAGCGCCACCGGCATGGTCAACGGCGTGCGGGTGGGCTTCCTGGTCTGCGAGGACATCTGGGAGCCCGAGCCGGCGGCGCAGGCCGCCAGTACCGGCGCCGAGCTGATCATCGTGATCAACGCCTCGCCCTGGGACGACGCCAAGCAGGCCACGCGCGAGGCGCTGCTCACCGCGCGCGCGAAGGAAACCGGCTGCGCCATCGTCTACCTCAACCTGGTCGGCGGGCAGGACGAGGTGGTGTACGACGGCGCCTCGCTGCTGGTCAATGGCGACGGCTCGATCGCCGCGCGCGCACCGGCCTTCGTCGACGCGCTGCTGTGGGCCACGTTCGATTCGGCCAGCCGCACGCTGCGTGCGGACAACTGGCCGGCGGCTGCCGACACGCGCCCGGAAGCCGTGCTGTATGCCGCGCTCGTCCGTGGCATCCGTGACTACATCGACAAGAACGGTTTTCCCGGCGTGCTGCTGGGCCTTTCCGGCGGCATCGACTCGGCGCTGACGCTGGCGCTGGCGGTCGATGCCCTCGGCCCCGGGCGCGTCACCGCGGTGATGCTGCCCACCCGCTACACCTCGAAGCTCTCGCTGGACGGCGCGCGCGAGCAGGCCGAGCGCCTGGGCGTGGCCTACCACGTGATCGACATCGAGCCCACCTACCAGAGCTTCCTGGCGGCGCTCACGCCCGCCTTCGCCGGCAAGACCGCGGACACCACCGAGGAAAACCTGCAGTCGCGCACCCGCGGCGTGATGCTGATGGGTCTCTCCAACAAGCACAGCCACCTGCTGCTGGCCACCGGCAACAAGAGCGAGATGGCGGTCGGCTACGCCACGCTGTACGGCGACATGTGCGGCGCCTATGCGCCGCTCAAGGACGTCTACAAGACGGTGGTGTACCGGCTCTCGCGCTGGCGCAACGAAGCCGGCCCGGCGATCCCGCCCGCGGTGATCGACCGTCCGCCTTCGGCCGAGCTGCGCGAGGACCAGACCGACCAGGATTCGCTGCCGCCCTACGACGTGCTCGATGCGATCCTCCAGCGCTTCATCGAGGGCGAGCAGTCGCAGGCCGAGATCGCCGCCGCCGGCTTCGACCCGGACACGGTGCGCCGGGTCGCCAGCCTGGTGCTGCGCAACGAGTTCAAGCGCCGCCAGGCTGCGCCGGGCCCGCGCGTGACCACCCGTGCCTTCGGCCGCGAGCGGCGCTACCCGATCACCTCCGGCTGGAAATGATGGCTAGGCCCGGTAAGTCCGTTGGCCACCTCCACAGGCCAACGGGCGAAGGCCTTCCGTGCATGGGCGTCGGGTGGGTGTGACGCTGATGTGCCAGATCCTCGCTTCGGGCGCGGCGGGCTGAAGCGGCATCAAAAAAAATGCCCCGGAAGGGGCATTTTTTCAGTGGTGTCCCGAGAAGGGCACCATCTTGCGCAGCGTCGAAGGCGCATGCGGCCATTTCGGATCGGTGAGATACGGGTGATCCGGGTAGTTCAGCGCCAGCACCTTGCGCACGTTCTCGGCTTGCTGCTTCTGGTCCAGCGCCAGGTAGCTGCGGGCCAGGATCGCCAGCGCGTCGCCGGTCTGCGGTGCCTGCTGGTAGTGCTCCACCACGTACTGCGCGCGATCGGCCGAGGCCACGTAGGCCTTGTTGCGCAGGTAGAACTTGGCCACGTTGATCTCGTATTCCGCCAGCACGTTGCGCAGGTAGATCATGCGCTGGCGCGCATCGGCGGTATAGGCGCTGTCGGGATAGCGGCGGGCCAGTTCGGAGAAGTCGTCGAAGGCCTGCAGGTTGTACGCCTGATCGCGGCGCGACTGCGAGCTGTTGCGCGGGAAGAAGCGCTCGATCACGCCGCTGGTGCGGTCGAAATTGATCAGGCCGCGCAGGTAATAGGCATAATCGACATGCTTCTGGGTCGGATAGGTCTTGATGAAGCGGTTGATCGTCGAGTAGGCGTCGTCCGGCTGGTTGTCCTTGTACTGCGAATAGGCCAGCTCCAGCTGCGACTGTTCGTTGTAGTCCCCGGACGGGAAGCGCGCGATCAGGCGCTGGTAGGCCTTGGTGGCCGCCGAGTAGTCGCCGTTCATGAGGTCGTCGTGCGCCTTGGTGTAGAGCTTCTCCACCGGCATGGTGTCGATGCTCTCGCGCTTGTGGCCGAACATCGAGCAGGCGCCCACGGACAGGCCGAGAACCAGCACGGCAAGCAATTTGAAGAATAGGCGCATTGGGAAATTTGTATGGATGTGATCGTGGGGATGATAGCCCAAACCGCCAGCCACCCGCGGAGGGCGGCATGACCGTCATCCGGCACGAGGCGCAGGTGCCCCTGTCGGCGGCAGGCAGGCGCTTCGACCAGGCGCTGGCCGAGATGTTCCCGGATTATTCCCGCTCGCGCCTGGCCGGCTGGATCAAGGCCGGCGCGGTCACCCTGGACGGCGCCGTGGCGCCGCCGCGCCAGCTGCTGCGCGGCGGCGAGCAGGTGCGGCTGGAGGCCGAGCTGGCCAACGAGGTGGAGAGCGCGCCGGAGGCGATCGACCTGGCGATCGTGCACGAGGACGCCCACCTGCTGGTGCTGGACAAGCCGGCCGGCCTGGTGGTGCATCCGGGCGCCGGCAACCCGGCCGGTACGCTGCTCAATGCACTGCTGCACCACGACCCGAAGCTGGCCGAGCTGCCGCGCGCCGGCATCGTGCACCGGCTGGACAAGGACACCTCCGGCCTGATGGTGGTGGCCAAGTCGCTGGCCGCGCACACGGCACTCGTGGAAATGCTCTCGCGCCACGCAGTGGAACGGCAGTACGAGGCGGTGGTGCTGGGCACGCTGGTGGCCGGCGGCACCGTCGATGCGCCGATCGGCCGGCACATGGGCGACCGCCTGCGCCAGGCCGTGCGCGACGAGGAGGACGGCAAGCACGCCGTCACCCACTACCGCCTGCGCGAACGCTTCCGTGCGCACAGCCTGATCCAGTGCAACCTGGAAACCGGGCGCACCCACCAGATCCGCGTGCACATGGCGCACATCCACCACCCGCTGGTGGGCGATCCGCTGTACGGCGGCAGCCTGCGGCTGCCCAAGGGCGCCACGCCGGAACTGGTCGCCGCGCTGCGCGGCTTCCGCCGGCAGGCGCTGCATGCCGAGCGGCTGGCCTTCGAGCATCCGGTGACGGGTGAGGCGATGGCGTTCGAAGCGAAGCGGCCGGAGGACTTGGAAGCGCTGGTCGCCACCTTGCGGTCCGATGCGCTGGAGCACCGCGAGGCGTAGCGGCAAAGCCGCTCCAGGCAATCCCGGCACCTACCGGCGGTACGAGGGAGAGGGCGCGACTCCGCGGTATGCTTGAGGCTCCCCGTGACGGCCATCCCCATGACCGAACCCTGGATCCTCCCCGACTGGCCCGCGCCGCGCGGCGTGCATGCGGCGGTCACCACCCGCCATGGACCGGGCATTTCGGCCGGCCCCTATGCGCGCTTCAACCTGGGCCTGCGCAGCGGCGATGCCGCCGAAGCGGTCGCCAGCAACCGCGACGCCCTGCACCATGCGCTCGACCTGCCGGCCGCGCCACGCTGGCTGCGCCAGGTGCACGGCACCATGGTGGCGCAGCTGGGCCCGCTCGCCAGCGCGGATGAACCACAGGCGGACGCGGCGGTCGCGCACCTGTCCGGCACGGTGCTGGCGATCCTCACCGCCGACTGCATGCCGGTGTTGTTCTGCAGCGAGGACGGCGCACGCATCGGCGCCGCCCACGCCGGCTGGCGCGGCCTGGCCGCCGGCGTGCTGGAAGCGACGGTCGCGGCGATGGGCACCGCGCCGACTCGCCTGCTGGCATGGCTGGGACCCTGCATCGGTGCCGTGTCCTACGAGGTAGGCGAGGAGGTGCGAACGGCCTTCGTCGAGCGCAGCCCGGAGGCAGCCAACTGCTTCACGGCGACACGGCCCGGCCATTGGCATTGCGATCTCGCCGGCCTGGCCCGGCAGAGGCTCGCCGCGGCGGGCGTGACGCGCGTCCATGGCGGCGGCTTCGACACGTTCGCCGACCCGCGCTTCTATTCCTATCGCCGCGACGGCGCCAGCAGCGGCCGCTTCGCCAGCGTGATCTGGCGCGATTGAAAATGGACGCAGGGTGGGCTTCAGCCCACCCTGCCCATGCAAGAGCGATGGACTGAAGCCCACCCTGCGAATGGCTCAGCCGATCGAGGGAATGCTCGCCACGCCGGCCTCGATCGCCGCGCGATGCACTGCGCAACGCGGCAGCATCCGCGCGAAGTAGAACCTCGCGGTGTCCCGCTTTGCCTGCTTGAACGCCGATTGCGTGCTGCCCTCGGCCGCGGCGACGCTGCGCGCCCACATGTAGGCCAGTGCGACATAGCCGGAGTAGTAGAGGTAGTCCACCGCAGCCGCGCCCAGTTCTTCCGGGTTGGCCTGCGCGCGCTCGGCCAACGCCATCGTCAGTGCCTGCCACTCCTTGGCCGCCTTGCCCAGCGGCGCGACGAACTCGCCCAGCAACGCATCGCCTGCGTGCTGCTGGCAGAAGCCGCCGATCTCCTCCAGAAAGTGGCGCAAGCCCGCGCCCTTGAGCTGCATGATCTTGCGACCCAGCAGGTCCATCGCCTGGATGCCGGTGGTGCCCTCGTACAGCGTGATGATGCGCGCGTCGCGCACGAACTGCTCCACGCCGTTCTCGGTGATGTAGCCGTGGCCGCCATAGATCTGCACGGCTTCCTTGACGCTCTCCTGCGCCAGTTCGGTGAGCACGCCCTTGACGATCGGGATCAGGAAGGCGACCAGTTCGCCGGCCTTCGCCCGCGCGGCCTCGTCGGCGGCGCGCTCCTCGATGTCCAGTTGCAGCGCGGCGTAGAGCATCAGTGCGCGGCCGCCCTCGACGATCGCGCGCTGGGTCAGCAGCATGCGGCGCACGTCCGGATGCACCAGCAGCGGATCGGCCGGTTTGTCCGGCTGCACCGGGCCGCTCAGCGCGCGGCCCTGCAGGCGCTCGCGCGCGTAGTTCAGGCTGTTCTGCAGGCCGCGCTCGGCCAGGCCGATGCCCTGCACGCCGACCGCCAGGCGCGCCGCGTTCATCATGGTGAACATGCCGAACAGGCCCTTGTGCGGCTGGCCGATCAGCCAGCCTTCGGCGCCGTCGAAGTTCATCACGCAGGTCGGCGAGGCGTGGATGCCCATCTTGTGCTCGATGGCGCCGGCCGCCACGGCGTTGCGTTCGCCCATCTTGCCGTCGCGCGCGACCTTGAACTTGGGCACCACGAACAGCGAGATGCCGCGGCTGCCGGCCGGCGCGTCGGGCAGGCGCGCCAGCACCAGATGGACGATGTTCTCGGTAAGGTCGTGCTCGCCGGCGGTGATGAAGATCTTGGTGCCGGTGACCCGGTAACTGCCGTCGCCGGCGGGTTCGGCGCGCGTCTTGAGCAGGCCGAGGTCGGAACCGGCCTGCGGCTCGGTCAGGCACATGCTGCCGCACCAGCGGCCCTCGACCATGGGCTTGAGGAAGACGTCCTTCTGCCAGTCGTCGCCGTGCAACTGCAGCGCATGCGCGGCGCCCTGGCTGAGCAGCGGGTAGTTGCCCCAGGCCAGGTTGGCCGAGTCGAGCATCTCCTTCATCGCCACGCCGATCACTTCCGGCAACGCCTGGCCGCCCATCGCCTCGGGCATGGTCAGGCCCGCCCAGCCGCCCTCGACGTAGGTGCGGTAGGCCTCCCTGAAACCCTTCGGCGTGGTCACCGTGGCGGTGGCCTTGTCGAAGTGGCAGCCCTCGGCATCGGCCGATGCGTTCAGCGGGGCGAGCACCTGCTCGTTGAAGCGCGCCGCTTCCTCCAGCACCGCGTCGAGCAGGTCGCGGGTGTGGCCCTCGCCGCCGGCGAGCGGGGTCAACGTAGCCTCCGCGCGGAACAGGTCGTGCAACACGAAGCGCATGTCGTCGAGCGGGGCCTTGTAGATCGTCATCGATGTTTCCTCGAGGAAGCGTAGGGCGGGCTTCAACCCGCCATCACGGTGCGAAAGGGTTCGGATCATCGCCAGGTGTTGGCGATGCCCGGCGCGGGCGAGAGCCAGTCCTTGCCGGAGAAGTCGAAATCGCGCGGCTCCTTCTCCTGCTCGGGCTTGGCGCGCACGGTGCCGGAAAGGGTGTAGGGCAGGGCGCCGGCGCTGCCCTTGGCAGCGCTGGCGGCGAGCGCCCTGGCCATGGCGGTGGTCGGCAGCACGTCGATCTGCACGATGTCGCCGGCGAAGGCGGGTATGTCGCGATCGAAGCCGCCGTGCACGCGCACCGGCACGCTGTCGGCCATCGCAAGCTGCGCGTCGAGCTCGGTGAAGTCCATGCCGCCGTAGCTGTTGTTCTGGATGCGCACGGTCAGCCGCCAGGCGCCCGAGGGCTGCAGCACCAGTTGCTGGATGCTCACGGTGGGCGGGAACACGCTCTTGCGCGGCGGGCCGCAGGCAATCAGGCCCAGGGCAAGCGACAGCGGGAGGATCCAGCGCAGGAAACGCATCGTGGGCTTCTCCAAACGATCGTTCGAATTCCTGATTCTAACCATAGCCGGCGCGTCTGCGTCAGCCGTCGTGCCAAGCGGCCGCCACCGTTTCGACCAGCGCTCGCTGCAGGTTTCGCCGCGCGCGGCGAACGGGCATCATCAGCGTCTTTCGCCCCAAGGTTCCCCACGCATGCTCCGTCGCTACGTCGCCCGCCGCTCCCCCATCCATGGCAACGGGGTGTTCGCCACCGCGCCGATCAGGAAGGGCGAGGAGATCGTCGAGTACAAGGGCACGCTGATGACCCACGAGGAGGCCGACGCGATGTACGGCGACGGCGGCGAGACCGGGCATACCTTCCTGTTCACGCTCAACGACGACTACATCATCGACGCCAACCGCAAGGGCAACACCGCGCGCTGGATCAACCACAGCTGCGCGCCGAACTGCCGTGCGGTGGTGGAGGAGAGCGAAAGCGGCGATCCGCGCAAGGATCGCGTGCTGATCGAGGCGATCCGCAACATCAAGCCGGGCGAGGAACTGACCTACGACTACGGCATCGTGCTGGACGTGCTCTATACCGCGCGGCTGAAGAAGCTGTGGGAGTGCCGCTGCGGTGCGCCGAACTGCACCGGCACGCTGCTCAAGCCCAAGGGCTGAACGCGCCGCCGAGCCTTCCCCCCGTTCACGGGGGAAGGTGCCGCAGGGCGGATGGGGGAGGCCTTGCGAAACGCTCCCCCAGGCATCCCGCCCGAGCGCGCCCCCATCCGCCTGTCGGCACCTTCCCCCGCGTTCGCGGGGGAAGGCTCGGCCTTGCAGGCTACGGCCTGTCGTAACGCGCGCACGACGCCCGCAAGACGCGCCACGCGCCATCCTCTTCGCTTGACCCGCAGGAGGATCGCCATGAGCCCATCGAAGAAACTCACCGGCCGCGCCATTGCCGTGCTCGCCACCGATGGTTTCGAGTATTCCGAGCTGACCGAGCCCAAGCGCCTGCTGGAAGAGGCCGGCGCGGACGTGCAGGTGATCGCCCCGGGCGACGCCAAGGAGATCAAGGGCTGGAAGGGCGGCGACTGGGCCGGCAGCGTGCCGGTGGACATGAAGCTGGAGGACGTCGATGCCGCCGACTTCGACGCGCTGGTGCTGCCCGGCGGCGTGATCAATCCGGACAAGCTGCGCACGCAGCCGGCGGCGGTGGAACTGGTGCAGTCCTTCGCGAAGGCGGGCAAGACGGTCGCGGCGATCTGCCATGGACCATGGACGCTGATCAATGCCGACCAGGTGAAGGGCCGCAAGGTGACTTCCTGGCCGTCGCTGCGGCAGGACCTGGAGAATGCCGGCGCCAAGTGGGAGGACCGCGAGGTCGTGCGCGACGGCAACCTGATCACCAGCCGCAAGCCGGACGACATTCCGGCGTTTGCCGATGCGGTGATCGAGGCGTTGGCGGCTTGATGCAGGTGGGCTCGAGGCGGGGCTTCCCCCATCCGCGCTTCGGGCATCTTCCCCCGTGAACGGGGGGAAGGATCGGACCAGGCGAGGCGCTTCGAGTAAGCCTTCGCGTTCGGGAACTAAGGACCCGAGCACGCGAAATGCTTCGGGTGAGCCTTCCCCCCGTTCACGGGGGAAGGTGCCGACAGGCGGATGGGGGCGCTCGTGCCTCAGCCCCTCAATCCTCCTCGACGTGGGGCTTCCAGGCGTCGGACAGCTGCTTCTGCACCGGCGGCGGCACCGGCTCGTAGTGGGAGAGATCCAGGCTGTAGCGTCCCTGGCCGCCAGTCATCGCCTTGAGCTCGGTGGGATAGTCCGTGAGCTCGGCCAGCGGCGCCTGCGCGCGGATCATCAGCTCGCCGCCGCGTTGCGTGTCCGTGCCCATGATGCGCGCGCGCTTGGCCGAAAGGCTGCCGGTGACGTCGCCCACGCTGCCTTCGGGGATGGCCACCTCCACGTCCACGATCGGCTCCAGCACGATCGGCCGCGCTTTGCCCACCGCATCCATGAACGCTTTCCTGCCGGCGCTGACGAACGCCACCTCTTTCGAGTCGACCGGGTGGTACTTGCCGTCGTACACGGTCACGCGCAGGTCCTGCATCGGGTAGCCGGCGATCGCGCCGGACTCCATCGCCTGGCGCACGCCCTTCTCGATCGCCGGAAGGAACTGGTTGGGAATCACGCCGCCCTTGACCTCGTCGACGAACTCGAAGCCGGCGCCGCGATCGAGCGGATCCACGCGCAGGAACACCTCGCCGAACTGGCCGGCGCCGCCGGTCTGCTTCTTGTGCCGGTGGTGGCCCTCGGCGTGTGCGGCGATGGTCTCGCGGTAGGCGATGCGCGGCGGATGCGTGTCCACCTCCACGCCGTAGCGTTCGCGCATGCGCTCGAGCATCACCTTCAGGTGCAGCTCGGACAGCCCGCGCACCACCGTCTCGTTCAGTTCCTTGTGGTGCTCCATGCGCAGGCACGGATCCTCCTCGGCCAGCCGCGCCAGCGCCTGCGAGAGCTTCTGCTCCTGTCCCTTGTGCCTCGGCGTGAGCGCCAGGCCAAACATCGGTTGCGGGAAATCCATTGGCGCCAGATGGATGCCGTCCTCCTCGTGCGAGTCGTGCAGCACCGCATCGAAGTGGATTTCCTCCACCTTGGCCACCGCCGCGATGTCGCCGGGGATCGCCTGCTCGATCTCCACGTGCGCCTTGCCGTTGAGCCGGAACAGGTGGCCGACCTTGAACGGCTTGCGCGAGTCGTCGACGAAGAGCTGCGTATCGCGCCGGACCGTCCCCTGCCACACGCGAAAGACGCCGAGCTTGCCGACGAACGGATCGTTGACGATCTTGAACACGTCCGCGATCACGTGCCTGGCCGGATCGCCATCGACGGTGACCGCCTCGCCCTGGCCGTTGGCGAAGGCCGGCGGATTGCCCTCGGCCGGGTTGGGCAACAGGCGGTCGGCCAGCTCCAGGAACTCGGCCACGCCCACGCCGGTGCGCGCGCTGACGAAGCAGATCGGCACCAGGTGTCCTTCGCGCAGGCATTGCTCGAAGGCATCGTGCAGCTGCTCGCGGCTGAGCGCGCCCTCGCCGTTGTCGAGGTAGGCGCCCATGGTGGCCTCGTTGATCTCCACCACCTGGTCGACGATCTGCTGATGCGCCGCGGCGAGCGAGGAGAAGTCGGTGGCACCGTCGTTGTGGAAGAAGCAGTCGAGCACGAGCTTGCCACCCTGCGCGGGCAGGTTCACCGGCAGGCATTCGGGGCCGAACTCCTCGCGCAGCATGTCGACCAGCGTGCCCAGCCGCGCGCCTTCGAAGTCGATCTTGTTGACCACCAGCACGCGCGCCAGGCCGCGTTGGCGGGCGCGTTCCATCATGCGCCGCGTACCGTGCTCGATGCCGTTGGTGGCGTTGACCACGACCGCCACCGTTTCCACCGCGGCGAAAGCCGGCAGCGTGGCGCCGCGGAAGTCCGCGTAGCCGGCGGTGTCGATCAGGTTGATGTGGCAGCCGTCGCGGTCGATGCTGGCGATGGCGCTGTCGATCGAATGGCCGCGCGCCTTCTCCTGCGCGTCGGTGTCCGACTGGGTGGTGCCGCGCTCGACCGAGCCCTGCGCCTGGATCACGCCGCCGGCATGCAGCAGGGCTTCGAACAGCGTGGTCTTGCCGCTGCCGGCGTGGCCGGCGAGCGCGATGTTGCGGATGTTTTCCGTGCTGTACGACACGAGACGTCCCTCCCTTGGCAAGGCGCGGGACTCGCATCGGCATGAACGGCGCCGCACGAGGCCGCGCATGGCGGCTGACGATGGCGGGCCGTCATGGTCGTCCTCAGGCGCGCGAGGCGCGGGCGGGGGCGGTCATGGCGGGGTGCGGCGGATGCCGCCTGCGTAGCCTTGTGCGATCCGTCCGCGCGGTCAAGCGGCAATGCGCACGGGAACCCCTCGAACACGTGACGGTCTTGCGAAGGCGGGCATGATGACGGCCCGCTGTCCCCACGCACGGAGCCATCTCCATCGTTTCCCCGCCGCAGGTCGAGCCCCATCGCTGGCAAGCCGCGTCGCCACCGCATCGCGGACTGGCGCCGCTGGACGAGGACACGCGCGCGCTGCTGCGCGCGTGGCGCGGCCGGCCGCCGCCGCCGCGCGAGCCCTGGCGCGTCCGCCTCGTGTTCGGCGTGGTGCTGGCGTTGCACGTGCTGTTCGGCGCCGTCGCGTGGTGGGAAATGCGGCCGCGGCCCGCGCGCGAAGTCGTCCACGTGAGGCTGGACGATGCCCTGCAGGTGCGCTTCATCGCGCGATCCCGCCCGGCCGCGCCCGCACCGCCGCCATCGATGCCGTCCCCGCCGTCCGTGCGGCGGCCCGCACCCGTGCGCGAACGGCCGCGCCCGAATGCGATGACCGCCAGCATCCCCGCGCCCGCGGCTTCGTCGCCACCCGTACCGCCGCGCCTGTTCGACCGCACCGGCCAGCCGCTGCTGCCTGCGCGCGCCGCCAGCACGGCCGCGCCGACGCCCGGCTACGTCCAGCGCATGCCGCAAGGCGACAGCCAGGTGATGAGCCACGACACCCCGATCAAGTACCAGGCCACCCGCTTCGAGAAAGACTTCCCGCCGCCGGACGAGACCATCGTCGGGCAGGGCATCCGCCGCGCATTGAGCGCCACGCACAGCAACGAGAACAAGTCGGTCGGCCTCGGCCACGGCATCCACCTGAAGTGCAAGACGCTGTTCGGCATCCCCACGCCGATGTGCGTCATGCCGCCGGCGCCGCCGTCGAAGAAGGACGGCGACGAACGCCTGAACATGGCGCCGGCGCCGCTCGCCAGGAAATTGGCGCCGCCCAAGCGCAAGCTTTCCGAATGCATCGCGCTCTACCGCGCCGGCAAGCCGTTGCCCCACGGCTGCCCGGTCGACACGCCCGACCGCGCGGTCGATGCCGAGTGCGCCGAGGCAACGCAGGCCGGCAAGCCGTTGCCGGCGCATTGCCGCAAGCCTTGAGGGTTTCCTGCAGGAGGCGCACCGCGAACCGATGGTCCTTCCCCCGTTCACGGGGGAAGGTGCCCGAAGGGCGGATGGGGGCTGCCTTGCGGGAAGGCAGCCAGGCAGCCCAAGAGCGCCACCATCCGCCTGTCGGCACCTTCCCCTCCCGTTCGCGGGGAAGGCTCGATGGGAAGGGGCGGGCGTGTGGATCCTTTCCCCATGCGCAAGGCGGAAGCGGGCGCACCCGTCAATAACCCACGGCTCATCCACCCCCGCAAGCTACACTTTCACCATGCCCCTGCCACCCGCGGACAAGCCAAGCGACTCGCCCGCCGATGCACACACGGTGGTCATGCTGCGCTCGCCACGCGACGCCGCCATGCGGGCCATCGTCTATCGCCGCCGGCGTGCCGAACGGCCGCGTGATCGGGGGCTGCGCATCGCCGGCATGGTCGGTGCGCTGCTGGTGCACCTGCTGGTACTGTTCGGCGCCATCCTGGGCCCGGCCTACGAGCTGCCGGAGCCGCCGCGCGACACCACGCCGTTGCAGGTTCGCCTGATCGACAAGCCGGAGCCGCCGCCCCCGCCACCGGTGCGCGGCACGCCGCCGAAGCAGGTGGGGCCGCGCCATCGCGGCCGTGCGGCCACGACCGCCGCCCGCACGGCCGAGCGCGCGCCGACCACGCAAAATCGGCCCGCGACGGCCACGCCCGATATTCCGGTCATCACCGTCACCGCGCCCAAGGCGACCATTCGCATCGCCGCCGTCGCCGCACCCGCGCCGCCGCTCGCGCTGCCCCATCCGCAGCCGACGCCGGACCTGGCGCCGGTGCCGCTGGCGGGCGCGCCGCCGCAGGTCAATCTGGACACGCCGCCCGCGGTCCGTCCGGTGCCGCCGAAGTTCCAGCCGGAGCCGATGCGCAAGGCGCAACTGGAGGGCAACCGGCCGATGCCCACGCCGCCTTCGCTGGCGCTGCCGGCCTTGCCTGCGCAGGCGCCGCCACCGATCGCCGCGCCGAGCATCGCGCTCGACCGCGTCGCGCCACCAACTGGCCAGCCGCCCAGCACGGTGACGCTGGTGCGCCCGCAGCCGGCCACGGCGCCTGCCGAGCCGCAGGTCGAGCCGATCCCGCTGCCGGCGCAGGCCGCGCCGACCATCAACCTCGCGCCGCAGGTCAGCGCACCCACGCCGGTCGTGCCGCGCGAACGGCCGCAGGTGCAGGCGCCCAGCATCCAGCTCGGCGAACCGCAGCTCACGGCCGTGCCGGTGGACACGGCCAAGGCCCCCGCCGCGCCGCAACCGGCCGCGCCCACCATCGAGGTGCCCAAGGCCGCCTCGCCCGCGGCGTCCATCACCCTGGCGCGTCCTCAGGCGGCCGCACTCACGCCGTCGGCCGAGCCTGCTGCGTCCGAAGCGACCGCCGCAGCCGCCTCCGCGGCGCAGAACAACGTCGCGCAACCGGCTAACGCGAACACGCCGGAGAATGCGCCCAGCAGCGCGCCCGACGCCACGCCGCAGGGCAGCGACAACGGCAATCCCGGCGCACGCGAAGTCGCGACCGAAGCCGCCAGCCGCAACGGTGCGCCGGCGCCGGCGGCAGGCCAGGGCAGCGGGCAGGGTGAGGGCAAGCAGGGCAAGGCACAGCCGGGCGCCGCGGCAGGCGCCGAACACGGCCGGCTCGGCAGCTACATCCAGCTCAAGCCGCGCGGCGACACCGACATCATGGAGCACAGTTCGCCCAACATCGGCTACCGGCCCACGCGGTTCGAGGGCGACTGGACGCCCGAGGGCGAGAGCTCCATCGACACTGCCCTGCGCCACGCGGTCGAGAAAACCACCGTCAAGCACACGTTCCACCTGCCGCGCGGCGTGCGTATCAACTGCAAGGTCAGCCCGTTGTTCCCGATCGCGCTGTTCGGCTGCGGCGGCGACCCGCCCGCCCAGGCCGCCAAGGACCCGGAACTCTACAAGCGCCTGGACCTGGCGCCGGCAAAGCCGCTAGATCCCACCGCATCCACCAGCGTGGCGAAGGCGCAGTCGGCCCCGGCACCCGCAGCCCCCATCCACCTGGACAACGCCGCGCAATGCGCCGCCGCCCGCGTCAGCGGCGGTCCGCTGCCGCCCGGCTGCCCGGGCGAGGGTCCGTTGTCGCCGCGACCGATACAGGCGCCGGCCGCGGCGGCCAGTTCATGGGTGCCTGCGAGCGACCAGTTCCACTGAGGCGAGGGCAGGTCTGGCGGAAGGCTGGCCATGCCTGATCCGGCAGCCGAGGGTGGCGAGGGTGTGTGCCTCAAGGCGTGCGCTCATCGGCCCGCTCGTCCGCGCCCAGGTCGCGGACCAGGCGATCCAGTGTGGCGTAGTACGGAACGCGTTCCGTGATGTCGTATTCGCCTGCCGCCATGTCGACCGCAACGCGGCGGCAGGTTTCAGCCTTCTCCTTCGGCGTGCCGGCGAGGAGTTTTCCCGCCTCGTCATCGCCCTGCTGGCGCACCACCTCCATCTGCCCAGCGAGCAGGCGATCCGCTGCCTGCTTGCCACTGGATTTCTGCACCGCAGCCACGAACGCGGTCTGGTACAACCGGCTGGCGTCCAGGAACACGCCGTTGCGGGCGCGGCCTTGCCAGGTTTCGAGGAGCCCCTTGCCGTCGGCCGCCGATGCGCCGGCTAGCGCATCACAGGTGGATTCCAGCGTCGAAAAATAATGCTGGAGCGTGAGCGTGAATCCGGCAGCTTCCCATCCCGCCACGATCGCATCCGAATCGGCCGCACTCACGTTCCGGGAGGCGGAGGCGGGCGCATTGCGCGCTTCATGCTTTTGGACCATGCGCGATGTGCAGCTCGGATAGGGTGGCCTCTCTCCCGGCACACGGTCGCACACCTGGATCGGCATCAGCTTCGCCAGCCGCTGCGACCACAGGTAGGCGTCGATCCGGGGCGGCGCGGACCGCGCGCGATCGCGCTCGGCCCATTGCAGTGTGTAGTAGTCATGGGCGCCCTTGACCACCACGATCAGCGCGGTTTCGCCATGGAGGGGTTTGCTGTCCGGCAACGCCCCGCAACCGGCCACGACGGCATAAGTGCCGTAGTTTTCGATGGCGGGGGCATCGAGCTCGATGCCGTAATAGGAGTCCGGACAAGTCTTCTTGAAATCCATGGCGAGGACGGACGCGAAAGCCTTCGGCGTCACCTCCGGATGGTCGGCCAAGCCGGCCGCACCCGTAAGGGTCACCATCTGCGACCAGTCATCGAGGGTATCGCCCCGAGGCACCGCCTCGAACTGGTAATGGTCCGCATGGGTTTCCTCGTTCGCGCGAACAAAGCCCGAAGGCACGCGCCACGCGACGATCTGGCTGAACACCGGCATCACCGCCACCACGGTGTCATGGTCACCGGCGTGCGCCCTTGGCACACCTGCCAGGAACGTCGTCGCCAGGGCCAGGCCTGCCGCCGCCCATCGTCTGCTTGCCATGTCCTTTCCTTGTCCAGTTGGCGAGCGCGCAGCTTAGGCGGTCCCTGCCGTGAGGCCATCAGCCGCGCGCGGCGCATGACGTAGGGCATTTCCCGATGCCTTGCGCGCCCTTTGCTCGCGGACAGAGCCGCCGCGTCGACCATGAGTGCCGACGGCCTTCCGTTCCGGTGAGCCCCTGTCACCCCGGGACGCCAATCATTTCCGCGCTTTCGGCTTCTTCGCCTTGGGCTCCGGCATGGCGTCTGCCGTCGCGACCAGGAGCGCATGCAACTGCTCCGAATCGTCGAGCAGCTCGTCGGCGACCGGATAGGGCTTGGCGCCGGGATAGGGCGGACGCCGGGGAAGGTTCGCCGTCAGCGCATGGGTGGCATCGGCCGCCTTGACGAACAGGCTGTTGTCGCAGGCGAAGGCGACGACCTTGCCGTCGATGTAGATGCCGTACTCGCCGAACATCCGCTTGAAGGTGATGCGCTCGTCCAGCCCCGATTGCTCGCCGACGTACTCGACGAAGGATCGATCTGTTGCCATCGGTTCGGCCCTCCACTGCCGCTTCAACTTGTGGGTGATGCCTGCTCATGGGCGGATGGCTTCGGAGCAAGGCGTGTGCCGTCGAATCGTCGGCTTTGAAAGAGTGCTCAGGCCCCGGGCGCCTCGTCCGCGGCCAGAACGACAAGAACCCAAAGACCGAGCACGGCGAGGAAATTGACCGTGAATACGACGCCCCTGAGCCGGACATTGCAGGTGAGGATCTGGACGCCGCTATGCAGCACCCGGCCGCCGATGAAGATCCAGGCGAGCGTCGTGGCCGCTGGAGGGTATGGGAGCTGCAGGAGCATGAGGCAGGCGGCGTAGAACAGCAGCGGCCACTCGAACTGGTTGGAGAGGTTGGCGCTGATGCGCGGCTCGACGGAGGCCCAACGGTTCTTTCCGTCCGGGCTACGTCCGATACCCCACACGGCCGGGGCGCGCGCCACCGTAAGCAACACGTAAAGGAACGCGGCGAGTGCGACGTGTGCGGCCATCGGAAGGATCAGCGCTTGCGACATTCCGTACCCCGTACCTGTGATCCGATACCGGAAAGCGGCGCGCCGTACATGCGGCCGCCGAACGACTTCAAGTCCGCCCAACAGTTGCCAGTCTATTTCCTGGGACAGCGGCACCTAGCGGCAACGATTGATCTGATCGCGCAGGGTTTCCGTGGCTTTGCGGGCGGCTTGGGCGAAATCCTCGCCGTTGCCGGCATAGAGGATGGCGCGCGAGGAGCTGATCATCAGGCCGGTGCCATCGGTCGTGCGGCCATGGCGCAGCACGGCTTCGACGTCGCCGCCCTGGGCGCCGATGCCGGGGACGAGCAGGGGCATGTCGCCGACCAGGGCGCGCACCTGCGCCAGTTGCTCGGGCCAGGTCGCGCCGGTGACCAGGGCGCAGTTGCCGTTGCCGTTCCAGTCGCGGGCGATGGTGCGCGCCAGGTGCTGGTAGAGCGGGAGGCGCTCGCCGCCGGTGCTTTCGACGATCAGGTCCTGCAGGTCGGCGGCGCCGGGGTTGGAGGTGTGGCAGAGCAGGATCACGCCCTTGTCGGCACGATCGAGGAACGGCTGGATGGAGTCGCGGCCGAGGTAGGGGTTCAGGGTGACGGCGTCGGCGCGGTAGCGCTCGAAGGCTTCGGTCGCGTAGTGCTGGGCGGTGGAGCCGATGTCGCCGCGCTTGGCGTCGAGGATCACCGGGATGTCCGGATGGGCGTCATGGATATGGGCGATCAAGCGTTCGAGCGCGTCTTCGGCGCGCAGGGCGGCGAAGTGGGCGATCTGGGGCTTGTAGGCGCAGACGCTGTCGGCGGTGGCGTCGACGATGGCGCGGCAGAAGGTGTAGACCGCGTCGGGGTCATCGCGCAGGTGGGCGGGGAACTTGGCCGGTTCGGGGTCGAGGCCGACGCAGACGAGGGAGTGGTTGCGCTGCCATGCCTGGTGCAGGGACTGCATGAAGTGCATGGAGGGCTCCTCGCTGGTCGTGTGGTTGATGCAGTTCGAGGCTAGCGTGGCCCCTCGCCCAAACCCTCTCCCCGGAGGGGAGAGGGAGCGAAGGAGGCGCTTCGCGCTGCTTTGTTTCGATTGGAGCGGGACCCCTCACCCCAGCCCTCTCCCCAGAGGGGAGAGGGAGCAGGGCGCGCGGGCTTTAGGCCAGCTTCTTGTACTTCACGCGCTTCGGGCCGGCATCGTCGCCCAGGCGGCGCTTCTTGTCGGCTTCGTACTCGTTGTAGTTGCCGGGAAAGAACTCGACGTGCGAGTCGCCTTCGAAAGCGATGATGTGCGTGGCGATGCGGTCCAGGAACCAGCGGTCATGCGAGATGACCACCGCGCAGCCGGGGAATTCCAGCAGCGCGTCTTCCAATGCGCGCAGGGTTTCCACGTCCAGGTCGTTGGACGGCTCGTCGAGCAGCAGCACATTGCCGCCCTGCAGCAGGGTCTTGGCCATGTGCAGGCGGCCGCGTTCGCCGCCGGAGAGGTTGCCGACGATCTTCTGCTGGTCGGTGCCCTTGAAGTTGAAGCGGCCGATGTAGGCGCGCGACTGGATCTCGAAGTTGCCGATGGTGAGGATGTCCGAGCCGCCCGACACTTCCTGCCAGACGTTGTTCTTGGCATCGAGCGCGTCACGCGACTGGTCGACGTAGGCCAGCTTGACGGTGTGGCCGAGCTTGACCTCGCCCGAATCGGGTTGTTCCTTGCCCATGATCATCTTCATCAGCGTGGACTTGCCCGCGCCGTTGGGGCCCATCACGCCGACGATCGCACCGGCCGGGATCTTGAACGAGAGGTCGTCGATCAGCAGGCGGTCGCCGAAGGACTTGGAGACGTTCTTGAACTCGATCACTTCATTGCCCAGCCGCTCGCCCGGCGGAATGAAGATCTCGTTGGTCTCGTTGCGGCGCTGGTACTCGACCGAGTTCAGCTCCTCGAAGCGGTTCAGGCGCGCCTTGCCCTTGGACTGGCGGCCCTTGGCGGCCGAGCGGATCCATTCGAGCTCCTTCTCGATCGCCCGCTGGCGCGACTTCTCCTGCTGCGCTTCCTGCTTGAGGCGGGCGTCCTTCTGCTCCAGCCATTCGGTGTAGTTGCCCTTCCAGGGAATGCCGCGGCCGCGGTCGAGCTCGAGGATCCACTCGGCGGCGTTGTCCAGGAAGTAGCGGTCATGGGTGACCGCCACCACGGTGCCGGGGTAGTCCTGCAGGAAGTGCTCCAGCCACTCGACCGACTCGGCGTCCAGGTGGTTGGTCGGCTCGTCGAGCAGCAGCATGTCCGGCTTGGACAGCAGCAGGCGGCACAGCGCCACGCGGCGCTTCTCGCCGCCGGACAGCGGGCCGACCTTGACGTCCCACGGCGGCAGGCGCAGCGCGTCGGCGGCCACTTCGAGCTGGCGTTCCAGCGCGTGGGCGTCGTTGGCGGCGAGCAGGTTTTCAAGCTGCTCCTGCTCCTTGGCGAGCGCGTCGAAATCCGCGCCTTCCTCGGCATAGGCGGCGTAGACCTCTTCCAGGCGCTTCTGCGCGTCGAGGATGACGTGCACGCCTTCCTCGACCACTTCGCGCACGGTCTTCTCGGGATCGAGCTGCGGCTCCTGCGCCAGGTAGCCGACCTTGATGCCCGGCTGCGGGCGCGCCTCGCCCTGGAAGTCGGTGTCCACGCCGGCCATGATCTTGAGCACCGTGGACTTGCCCGCGCCGTTCAGGCCCAGCAGGCCGATCTTGGCGCCGGGGAAGAAGCTGAGCGAGATGTCCTTGATGATCTGGCGCTTCGGGGGAACGATCTTGCTCACCCCGTTCATGGTGTAGATGTACTGCATGCTTCGGCTCCCTTAAGGGCGTCCGCGGGCCGCGGGAGCGGTCCGAGCGGATAAGGCGGGGAAATGACCGCCAATTATCGCCGATCGGGCCGCGTCTTGCCATGCGGCGAGCCCTTCGGGCCCCGACCCTCTGCGTTTTGCACGGAGCGGGGCGATGGAAGCGATCGGCATTCGGCGCGGCGCGCGGTCCGGCCTGCGATGGCTGGACCGGTGGGCGGCGCGGCAGGCGTCACGTCGCGGGCGATGGGTGGCGTTCGCTTACGAGTTCCTCTGCTTCGGACTGAAGCAGGCCTCGGCCTGCCTGTTCGGCGGACTGATGGTGGCGCTGCTGCTGGCGACCTGGCGCTGGTATCCGGCCGATGCGCCGCTGGCGCGCTACGACTTCCTCACCCTGGCTGCGATCGGCATCCAGCTGGCGCTGCTGGCGAGCCGGCTGGAGAGCCTGCGCGAGGCGCGGGTGATCGCGCTGTTCCACGTGGTCGGCACGCTGATGGAACTGTTCAAGACGGCGGTCGGTTCGTGGGCTTATCCTGAGCCTTCGCTGTTGCGTCTGGGCGGCGTGCCGCTGTTTTCCGGCTTCATGTACGCATCGGTGGGCAGCTACATCGCGCGTGCCTGGCGATTGTTCGATTTCCGCTTCAGCGGTCATCCCCGCTTCGCCCCGGCGGCCATGCTGGCGCTGGGGATCTATCTCAACTTCTTCGCCCACCATTACCTGCCGGACGCGCGGGTGCTGCTGTTCGCGGCGCTCGCGTGGCTGTTCCGGCACACCTGGGTGCACTACCGCATTCGACGCGTGCACCGGCGCATGCCGCTGCTGCTCGGTTTCGTGCTGGTGGCGCTGTTCATCTGGCTGGCCGAGAACGTGGGCACGCTCAGCCGTGCCTGGCTCTATCCGGCACAGCGCCACGGCTGGTCGATGGTGCCGCTGGGCAAGTTCGGTTCGTGGCTGCTGCTGATGGTGATCAGCTACGTGATGGTGTGGGTGCTGCACCGGCGCAAGGGAGGCGCCAGCGATCAGGCCTGACCGCGCCTGGGTCGCGCCGCCTCGAACAAGGTGCCGGCGGTGCGGGTGTGCAGCGAGGCGGCATCGAAGCCGTCCGGCAACAGACCGGCGATCTCCAGCATCACCGCGCCGTGCAGCGCCGCCCAGATCTGGTGGCCGAGCAGGGCCGGATCGGCCTCCACCGCGCCTTCGGCCACCAGCACCTCGACGTGCGCGGCGACGGTGCGCCACATGCGCGCATGGGCCTCGCGGTAGGCCGGATCGTCGCGGCGGGGCTCGGGGTACTCGAACATCAGCCGGTAGGTGGCCGTCTCGCGGCGGGCGAAGGCGATGTAGGCATCGCGCACGGCACGGCTGCGCGTGCGGCCGTCGCCGGGCGTGTCCAGGGCGCGCTCCAGCGCCTCGGAGAACCGGTGCATGCCGCGCGTGCGTACCGCGGTGACGATCTGCTCCTTGCTGGCGAAGTAGCGGTACGGCGTCATCGTGCCGCAACCCAGCTCGGCGGCGATCCTGCGCATGCTGACGGCGGCCGGGCCTTCCTCGACGAACAGCCGGGCCGCCGCCTGGCAGATGCGCTCGCGGAAGGCCTCCGCGTCCTGCTCGCTGAGTGCCCTGGGCACGTCAGTGCGCGCCGAGCGCCTTGCGGAAGAAGGCCACCGCGTTGACGTTGATGCGCTGATGCACCTTCGCGCGGTCCACGCCGGGCGGGTCCTTGCAGATCTCGCCGGCGTCCTTGGCCAAGCGGGCGGAGCAGGGTGCCAGGAAGACCCAGTGGTCGGCCTTCGGCACCTCGTGCACCTGCGCCAGCGTGCGAACGAGCGGCTTCAGGTGCAGCGCGTTTTCCGACGGCAGCAGCACGTGGTCGTGCTGGCCGTACCAGAGGTCGACCGGCCGGTCGATCGCGCCGGCACCGGCCTTGTCGAAGACCAGCGACAGCGGCGCCATCGCGAACGCGGCCTTGACGCGCGGGTCGGCGGTGTCGCCCCAGCGGGTCAGGTCATGCTGGATATCGGCCAGGACCGCCACCGCCCTGGCGCCGAGCTTCTTGGCCGGGCCGCAGGTCTCGTCATCGTCCGGGTGACGGTGGCAATAGCCGATGAAAAGATCGAAGCGCGGCTTCGCGCCCACCACCAGCAGGCTGGTGTAGCCGCCGGCCGAGAAGCCGGCGACGCCGATGCGCGCCGGGTCGATCAGCGCTTTCCAGCGTGCATCCGCCAGCACCGTATCGATGACCGCGCGCACCTGGATGGCCCGCCCGACCAGCACTTTCGACGTGGCCGAGCCGCTCTGGTCGTGGAAGTTGTCGCCGGGCTGCTCGAAGGTGGCGACGACGAAGCCGTGCCGCGCGAGGTAGCTGGCCAGGTCGTGGTGGCCCAGGTCCGAGCCGCCGTGCCCGTGCGAGATGACCACCAGCGGCCAGGTGCCGGGCGCGGCGGCGGCATCCGGCGTGGCGTCGACGTCGTAGGGCCCGAAGGCCGTCGTGCCGCGCGTCGGCGTGGACGCGGGGTAGAACACGAAGCCCGGCGTATGACCCTGGTTGACCGGGTCCGGGAAGGTGATCGGCCGGATTCCTACGCCCTCGACCGTGGCGGCGCACAGCGCCAGCGGGATCGACAGCAGGGCGGCTGCGAGCAGGCCGCACAGGCGGCGTAGGAGGGCAGGCATACGCGCGGCAGGCGTGCGGCGGGTCAGGGCCATCGGGAAGCTCCAAGGGTAGCGTGCGGCGTACGGTACGGTGTACGCGATTCCGCCGCAAGCCTCCGCAGTGGCCGGGAACCCCTGCGAGGACTACACTTTTCGGCTAATCCCCCGCTCCCCCAACACCGAGGCGACGCATGTTCCCGAAGGATTGCACGATCGAAGGTTTCGACCCCGAGCTGGCCAAGGCCATCGCCGATGAGGCGCGCCGCCAGGAGGACCACGTCGAGCTGATCGCTTCGGAGAACTACGCCAGCCCGCGCGTGATGGAAGCACAGGGCTCGGTGCTGACCAACAAGTACGCCGAAGGCTATCCGGGCAAGCGCTACTACGGCGGCTGCGAATACGTGGACGTGGCCGAGCGCCTGGCCATCGACCGCGTCAAGCAGCTGTTCGGCGCCAGCTACGCCAACGTGCAGCCGCACTCGGGCTCGCAGGCGAACCAGGCGGTATACCTGGCATTGCTGCAGCCGGGCGACACGATTCTCGGCATGTCGCTCGCCCATGGCGGCCATCTCACCCACGGCGCCAAGGTCAACATCTCCGGCAAGCTGTTCAATGCCGTGCAGTACGGCGTCAACGACCAGGGCCTGATCGACTACGACGAAGTGCAGCGCCTGGCCAGCGAGCACAAGCCGAAGATGCTGGTGGGTGGCTTCTCGGCCTACTCGCAGGTGGTCGACTGGAAGCGCATGCGCCAGATCGCCGATTCGGTCGGCGCGTACTTCTTCGTCGACATGGCGCACGTGGCCGGCCTGATCGCCGCCGGCGTCTACCCGAGCCCGCTGCCGCACGCGCACGTGGTCACCTCGACCACGCACAAGACGCTGCGCGGTCCGCGCGGCGGCATCATCGTGGCCAGCCGCGAGGCGATGGGCGAGGCGGGCGAGGAGATCGAGAAGAAGCTGCAGTCGATCGTCTTCCCGGGCATCCAGGGCGGCCCGCTGATGCACGTGATCGCGGCCAAGGCGGTGGCCTTCAAGGAAGCGCTGGAGCCGGACTTCAAGGCCTACCAGGCGCAGGTGGTGAAGAACGCGCAGGCCATGGCGAAGACGATCATCCAGCGCGGCTACAAGATCGTCTCCGGTGGCACCGAGAACCACCTGATGCTGGTCGACATGATCGGCAAGGGCGTCACCGGCAAGGACGCGGAAGCCGCGCTGGGCAAGGCGCACATCACGGTCAACAAGAACGCCGTGCCGAACGACCCGCAGAAGCCCTTCGTCACCTCGGGCCTGCGCGTGGGCACCCCGGCCGTCACCACCCGCGGCTACAAGGAAGCCGACTGCGTCGAGCTGGCCAACTGGCTGTGCGACGTGCTCGACGCGCCGGCCGACGAGGCGGTGATCGCCAAGGTGCGCGCGCAGGTCGAGGCGCAGTGCAAGAAGTTCCCGGTTTACGGCTGACCGGCACCGGATGCACTGCCCCTTCTGCCAGCACGAAGACACCCGAGTGATCGATTCGCGGCTGACCGAGGACGGCGCCACCGTGCGCCGTCGTCGCGAGTGCCCGAAGTGCGGCGAGCGCTTCAATACGTTCGAGACGGCGGAGCTCAAGCTGCCGGCGATCGTCAAGAGCGGCGAGCGGCGCGAGACATTCGACGAGCGCAAGCTGCGCACCAGCTTCGAGCGCGCGCTGCAGAAGCGGCCGGTGGCCAGCGACGACGTCGACCACGCGGTGCGCGAGATCGTCAACGACCTGCGCCGCAGCGGCGAGCGCGAGGTGCCCTCGCGGCAGGTCGGCGAACTGGTGATGCGCGAGCTGAAGAAGCTCGACCAGGTCGCTTACGTGCGTTTCGCTTCGGTCTACCGCAAGTTCGAGGACGTGCAGGCGTTCCGCGAGGAGATCGAGAAGCTCGAGCGCGACCTGCCCGAGCTGGAAAAACTGCAGCTCTCGCTGCTGGGCGGCGAAGGCGGCGAGCCGCGCCGCAACCGCAAGGGCTGACCGCCTTGCTCCCTCTCCCCCATCTTTGATAGATGCAGGGGGAGAGGGTCGGGGTGAGGGGACACTCTCGCCTCGACGCATATTCGGGCCGCGCCCGGATGCGAGACTATCGCGAGCCCGCTCCCCCACCTCGGCCCTCTCTCCGGAGGGGAGAGGAAGACAAGCATGACCTTCAACGCCGTCGACCACCTGCACATGGCGCACGCACTGCGCCTGGCCGAACGCGGGCTCTACACGACCCAACCGAACCCGCGCGTGGGCTGCGTGATCGCGCACGGCGAACAAGTAGTGGGCACCGGCTTGCACCAGCGTGCCGGCGAGCCGCACGCGGAGGTGTTCGCATTGCGCGAGGCCGGCGAGGCGGCGCGTGGCGCCACCGCCTACGTGACGCTGGAGCCGTGCGCGCATTTCGGCCGCACGCCGCCGTGCGCCGATGCGCTGGTCGCCGCCGGCGTGGCGCGCGTGGTGATCGCCGCGGAAGACCCGTTCCCGCAGGTGGCCGGCAACGGCATCGCGAAGCTGCGCGCGGCCGGCATCGCGGTCGAATGCGGCCTGCTGCGCGGGCAGGCGCGCGAACTCAACATCGGCTTCTTCAGCCGCATCGAGCGCGGCCGCCCGTGGGTGCGCGTGAAGCTGGCGATGAGCCTGGATGGCCGCACCGCGCTCGCCAACGGCGAGTCGAAATGGATCACCGGCGACGCCGCCCGCGCCGACGTGCAGCGCTGGCGCGCGCGCAGTTCCGCCATCCTCTCCGGCATCGGCACGGTGCTGGCCGACAACCCCCGACTCACCGTGCGCCTGCAGGAAAGCGGGCATGGCCACGGGAGTCGGGACGGGCAGGAGGCGCTTGCCCCGAAACCGCCATTGCGCGCGATTCTCGACCGCCGGCTCCGCACGCCGGTCGGCAGCCACGTGCTCGACCTGCTGGGTCCCACCTTGCTCATGCATGCGGCCGGTGCGCCCGTACCGCCGCATCTGGTGGAGTTCGATCGCGTCCCGTTGCCGGAAGCGTCCGGTGGCCTCGACCTGCAGGCCGCGCTCGCCGAACTGGCCCGGCGTGATGTCAACGAGGTCCACGTCGAAGCCGGTCCCACGCTGTGCGGCGCGCTGTTCGCGCAGGGGCTGGTCGACGAGCTGCTGCTCTATGTCGCGCCGGTGTTCCTGGGCGACCAGGCCCGGCCGCTGCTGCAGTTGCCGGCGCTGGCCGAGATGGCCCAGCGCTGGCAGTTGCGTACGGTGGACCGGCGGGCGCTCGGAGACGACTGGCGGCTCCTGCTGCGCCCGGGTCACGCCGGGCGCTGAGGCGACGCGGTCCCCGGCGGATCCACGAAAACCGTCTCGGCGTTCTGCTTTTCGAAAGTGACATTCACCGTGCGCCCCACGGCGCGCGTCCGATGCACCATGCCTGCCGGTACGACGATGCCCTGCCATTCGGCCAGGCTGACCTGGCGGCCGTCCCCGAACTCGATCTCGAGCTTGCCGCCGACGACGAGGAACAGCTCGTCGGATGCCGGATGGCAGTGCCAGCGGTATTCGCCCTCGAACACCGAAAGCCGCATGCAGCCATCGTTGATGTCGAACAGCACCTGGTTCTTGTACGGCTCCGTGACCAGCGCAGCCTCCGACCGGAGATCGACAACGGTCATGGCCGGGTAGATGGCCGTCTGGGCCGAATACGCCTCGGCGCTGGGATGGTCCGGTTTCACGCGCGGGTTTCCTTCAATGCAGGTAGGCGGGAAAGGAGGGTAACGCCGCGACGTCGCGTGGGTCATGGGGAATCACCACGCGTGCATGAGTGCGCCTGGCGATGGCCTCGAAGCGGGCCATGGATGCGAGCGTTGCCGCACGATCCGTATTGATCCGCGGCACCCGTCGGAACTGACGGTTCTCGCGGCTGTGGTAAAGATCGCCCGCCAGCAGCACCGTGCCGGCCTGCGGCAAGCGCACTTCCAGCACCTGGTGGCCGGGGGTGTGGCCGGGCATCGAGAGAATGCGCACGCTGCCGTCGCCGAACACGTCCGCGTCGCCGTCGATGATGCGCTTGCGCGCGTGGCACCAGGCGGCCACCGGCGCCAGCGATTCGAAGGGCGGCGGCGTGTGGCCGGTCGCGGCGACCAGCTCGCGGCGCTGCAGGATCCAGGTCGCCTTGCCGAACAGGTTGGCGTTGCCGGTGTGGTCCTCGTGCCAATGCGAGAACGCCAGGTAGTCGATGTCCACGGGCTTCAGGCCCAGCGTCCGCAGCTGGTCGACCAGCTTGACCCGCACCGTGGCGCGGATGCCGGGCGCCAGCTCGACGCCGCCGGGAAGGTCGGCGATGGCGTCGCCCAGCCCGGTATCCCACAGCAGCGTGCCCTTCGGGTGGCGGATCAGGAAGCAGGGCACCGACATCGTGCCGGACTTGCCGTCCAGCGCGCCGCTGTCGTCGAACATGCGCAGGTCGCGGATGTCCAGGCGGCCGCAGTCGAGCACGTAGAGGCGCACGTCCGGCGTCGCTCCGCCGGCGTGGGCGAGGGTGGCGAAGGCGAGCAGCAGCAGCGGCAGGAGGGCGCGCGCCGCGCCGCCGAGGGCAGCGAATCTCATGGCGTCGTCCTCAGGCGTTGAAATCGATGGCGAGCTTGCCGAAGTGCCGGCCGGCGACCAGGTGCTCGAAGGCCTCGCGCAACTGGCCGAAGCCGTAGACGCGGTCGATCACCGGCTCCATGCCCGTCGCCTCGATGGCCGCGACCATCCGCTCATGGTCTTCCAGCGGCGCGACCGAGATGCCCTGGATGCGCACGCGCTTGAGCACCACCTTCGACAGCGGCAGGGTGGCGTCCATCCCGCCGATCCAGCCGAGCACGCCGATGAAGCCGTGCATGCGCACCGCTTCCAGCGACTGCGCCAGGGTGGCCGCGCCGATGGTCTCGACCACCGCGTCCACACCGGTGCCGCCGCTGGCTTCGCGCACCAGCGCACCCCACTGCGGGTTGCGGGCGTAGTTGATGCCGACGTCGGCACCCAGCGCCTTCGCGCGCTCGAGCTTGTCGTCGCTGGAGGACAGCACGATCGCCCGCGCGCCGCGCAGCTTGGCGAACTGCAGCGCGAACAGGGACACGCCGCCGGTGCCGAGCAGCAGCACGGTCTGGCCGGTGGTGATGCGGGCCGTTTCCAGCACCTGCCAGGCGGTGAGCGCGGCGATCGGCAGCGTGGCGGCCTGCAGGCTGCTCAGGTGGCCCGGCGCGCGCGCCAGCGAGTACTGGTCGAAGCAGGCCAGTTCGCGCAGTACGCCCGGTTCCGGCCCGCCGATCTCGGCGCCTTCCCATTCCGGCCGCATCGCGCCGGCGATCCAGCGCGACTTGTAGAACGTGGTGACACGATCGCCGGGCTTGAAGCGGGTCACCGCCTCGCCGACCTCCAGCACGGTGCCCGCGCCGTCGGACACCGGCACGATCGGCAGGGAGATGCCGCGGTAGAGCTGGCCGTCGACCAGCATCCAGTCGCGGAAGTTGAGCGAGGCCGCCTCCATGCGTACCAGCACCTCGTTCGGGCCGGGGCGCGGGGCGGGCAGGTCGACCTGCTGCAGATGGTCGAGGCCGAAGGCGGAAAGCTGGATGGCGCGCATGCAGGGGCTCCGTGATGGGGACGGATGCCATGGTCCCGCCATCGGGGGCTTGCGATAATCCACACGAATGGGTGATCTTTTGTTCATTCCATGAATCAATCCTTCGACCTCACGCCGACCCGCCTGCGCGAACTGCGCGCCTTCGCCGCGGCCGCGCGGCGGCTGAACTTCTCGCGCGCGGCGCTGGAAGTCGGCTGCACGGCGTCGGTGCTGAGCCGGCGCATCGCGGCGCTGGAAGAGGCGGTCGGTGCCCGGCTGTTCCTGCGCACCACCCGGCGCATGGCGCTGACCGCCCGCGGCGAGCAGCTGCTGGCGCAGTGGCAGCGCATGGAAACGGTGATGACCGACCTGGCCGCCGGCCTGCGCCCGCCGGGCGGCGAACTGGCCGGCCGGCTGTGCGTGCACCTGCCGGCGAACTACGGCCGCTATTGCGTGGCGCCGCTGCTGGCCGACTTCATGCGCGAGCATCCGCGCGTGCGCATCGAGGCGAACTACGATGACGCCTACGTCGATATGGTGGCGGGCAAGGTGGACCTCGCGGTGCGGCTGGGACGGCTGGCCGATGTGCAACTGGTCGCGCGCCGGGTGGGCACGATGCGCGTGTTTCCCTGCGCTTCGCCCGATTACCTGGCCGCGGCGCCACCGCTGCGGGACCCGGCCGATCTGAAGGCGCACCGCTGCATCACCTTCAGTGGTTATCGCCGCGGCACCCTGTGGTCGTTCAGCCGGCAGCGCCAGCGGCGCTCGGTGCGGATCGATCCGGTGCTGACCTGCAACGACGCGCAGGCGATCCGCGACGCGGTGCTGGCCGGCGTGGGCGTCGGCCTGCAGGGCGACTACATGGCCGACGGCCTGGTCGCCGAGGGGCGGCTGGTCGACCTGTTCCCGGACTGGCAACTGCCGTCCTTCCCGATCCACCTGCTGTGGCTGCCCGGCGCGGACCGCACGCCGGCGTTGCGCCGGCTGATCGATCACCTGGCCGGCGCCCTGGTACAGGCCTGAGCGGTCCGGTGCTGCTAGACTTCGCCCGCCGGCGTTGCCGGCGAACGTCTTCAGGGCGGGGTGGAATTCCCCACCGGCGGTAGGTGTCCGGATGGATGAGAAGGACACGAGCCCGCGAGCGCCCTCGCCATGCGAGGGGTCAGCAGATCCGGTCCGATGCCGGAGCCGACGGTCGAGCCGCACCGGTCATTCGGGGCGGCCCACAGTCCGGATGAAAGAAGACGGCAGACCGCATCGCTGCGTGGCCCAAGGCCATGGCGGTGCGTCGGCCTCATGCCTTGAGGCGTTTTTCGCTGACCCCATGCGGAGAACGTTTCATGTCCCTTGTCGCTTGCATTGCAGCCGCCTCCGGCCGGAGGGTGCGCTGATGTTCACCGGCATCATCCAGACCGTGGGTTCCATCGCGCGGCTCGAACCCCGTGGCGGAGACGTGCGCCTGCACGTCGATACTGCCGGGCTCGACCTCGCCGACGTGCAACTGGGCGATTCGATCGCCGTGTCCGGCGTGTGCCTCACCGCCATCGCGCTCGCCGAACGCGGCTTTGCCGCCGACGTGTCCAACGAGACGCTGTCGCTGACCACGCTGGGCCAGCTCAAGGCCGGCGATCCGGTCAACCTGGAAAAGGCGCTGCGGCTGGCTGACCGCCTCGGTGGCCACCTGGTCTCGGGCCACGTGGATGGCGTCGGCAAGGTGGTTTCCATCACGCCCGACGCGCGCTCGCAGCGCTGGACCTTCGAGGTGCCGGCGAACCTGGCGCGCTACATCGCCGCCAAGGGTTCGATCTGCATCGACGGCACCAGCCTCACCGTCAACGAGGTGGCCGGCACCCGCTTCGGCGTGAACCTGATCCCGCACACCGTGGCACACACGGCTTTCCACGCCAGACGTGCGGGGGATGCGGTGAACATCGAGGTGGACGTGATCGCGCGCTACGTCGAACGGCTGATCGGCAGCGGCCAGACACCGCGGCTGGACGAGGCGTTCCTCAGGCAGCACGGCTTCGCCTGACCTTCAGCCCTTTCCCGCCGGGAGAGGGCAACCCCCAACGGACTGCATGCATGGCCTTCAACACCATCCCCGAAATCCTCGAAGACCTCCGCGCCGGTCGCATGGTCGTGATGCTCGACGACGAAGACCGCGAGAACGAAGGCGACATCGTCATGGCCGCGCAGATGGTGCGGCCGGAGGACGTCAACTTCATGGTGCGCGAGGCGCGCGGCCTGCTGTGCCTCACGCTCACCGAGCAACGCACGCGCCAGCTGGGCCTGAAGCCCATGGTCAGCGACAACACCTCGCCCTACCACACCAACTTCACCGTCTCGATCGAGGCGGCCGAGGGTGTCACCACCGGCATCTCGGCGCACGACCGCGCGCGCACCATCCAGGTGGCGGTGAAGTCCGACGCCAGGCCGCAGGATCTCTCGCAGCCGGGCCACATCTTCCCGCTCACCGCGCAGCCCGGCGGCGTGCTCACCCGCGCCGGCCACACCGAGGCCGGCTGCGACCTGGCCGCGCTGGCGGGACTGGAGCCCTCGGCGGTGCTGATCGAGATCCTGCACGAGGACGGCTCGATGGCGCGCCGCCCGGAACTCGAGCTCTTCGCGCAGAAGCACGGCCTGAAGATCGGCACCATCGCCGACCTGATCCGCTACCGGCTGGAAACGGAGAAGACCATCCAGCGCGTGCACGAAGAAGACGTGCAGACCGAGTTCGGCCCGTTCCGCCTGGTGGCGTATCGCGACGCCATCCGCCACGGCCTGCATTACGCGCTGGTGCGCGGCACGGTCGACGACGGTACGCCGGTGCTCACCCGAGTTCACGTGCGCAACACGCTGTCGGACGTGCTGCACCTGACCCGTGAGGACCTCGGGCTGACCGTCACTAGCGCGCTACGCCGCATCGCCGACGAGGATCGCGGCGTGTTGCTGGTGCTTTCCGGCGAGGACACCCCCGATGCGCTGCTGGCTCGGCTGAAGCGCCAGCCGGTGGCGCTGGCGCCGGAGGATGCGCAGCAGCAGGAATGGCGCCAGCTCGGGCTGGGCGCGCAGATCCTCACCGACCTGGGCGTGCACAAGCTGTGCGTGATGGGCACGCCGCGCAAGCTGGTCGGCCTGGCCGGCTTCGATCTGGAAGTGGTGGAGTACGTCTGAGGCCGGGATCGACGAGCCGCCCGAAATCCAGCCATGCCTTAGGATGACCCGCACTTCACCGCCATCACGCCCATGCCCGACGCCCGCATCCGCCTGATCGCCCCTTCCGGCTACGCCCACGACCCCGCCGCGATGGCGCGCGGCGTGGAGCGCCTGCGCGAGGCCGGCTGCACCGTCGAGGGGCTCGAGGTCCTGGACCGCGCGCAGCTGCGCTTCGCCGGCAGCGATGCCGAGCGTGCCGGTGACATCGATGCGCTGGCCACGCTCGACGAATTGCCGGACATCGCCCTGGTCACCCGCGGCGGTTACGGCGCGGCGCGCCTGCTCGGCCGGCTCGACTACGGCACCCTGCGCGAGCGCCTGGCCGGCTCCAGCCTCGCGATGGTCGGCCACAGCGACTTCACCGCGCTGCAGCTGGCGCTGTACGCGAAGAGCGGCGTGCGCAGCTTCGCCGGCCCGCTGCTGGCGGACCTCGGCGCCGAAACGTTTCCGGCATTCACCTGGGAGCATTTCTGGAACACGCTCACCGCGGCCGGTTGCGGGGCCAACTGGTCCGGCGCGAGCGTTGCCGATGTGGACGTGCAGGGCACGCTGTGGGGTGGCAACCTGGCGGTGCTGTGCAGCCTGCTGGGCACGCCTTACTTCCCGGCGATCGAAGGCGGCATCCTGTTCGTCGAGGACCTGGGCGAGCCGCCGTTCCGCATCGAGCGGTTGTTCTACCAACTGCAACTGTCTGGCGTGCTCGCCAGGCAGCGCGCGCTGCTCGTGGGTGACTTCCACGCCTGCCGCCCGGGGCCGCGCGACAACGGCTACGACCTGGACGAGGCCTTCGCGCAGCTGGCGCGGATGGCCGGCATCCCGGTGATCCACGGCCTGCCGCACGGCCACGCGTCGCGCCAGCTCACGCTGCCGTTCGGCGGCCAGGCGCGGTTGCGCGTCGCCGGCGGCGAGGCGCGGCTGGAATGCACGGACTACCCGCACCTCCGGACACCGTAGGGTGGACTTCAGCCCACCATGCCTTTCACGCCGAACGGCGGTGGGCTGAATCCGCCCCTACGCTGGCCCCACACCCCTCTCGCAAAATGCGTGATCGCATCTTGCAAACTGTGGGATGTACGCAAAATGCGTAAAATACCCGGCCCCGCAAGGGCTTCCCGTCAGTCCAAGGATCCGCAATGAAGATCATCGAAGGCGACTTCGCCACGCCCACGGGCCGCTTCGCCATCGTCGCCGGCCGCTTCAACGGCTTCGTCGTCGAGCCGCTGGTGGCTGGCGCGCGCGACGCGCTGGTGCGCCACGGCGTCAAGGACGAGGCGATCGACCTGGTCCGCGTGCCTGGCGCCTGGGAGATCGCGCTGGCCGCGCACCGGCTCGCCAACTCGGGTAGCTACGCAGCGGTGATCGCGCTGGGCGCGGTGATCCGCGGCGCCACGCCGCACTTCGACTACGTCGCCGGCGAGTGCGCCAAGGGCCTGGCCCAGGCCGCCTACAGCTCAGGCGTGCCGGTGGCCTTCGGCGTGCTGACCGTCGACAGCATCGAGCAGGCGATCGAGCGCGCCGGCACCAAGGCCGGCAACAAGGGGGCCGACGCCGCGCTGGCCGCGCTGGAGATGGCCAACCTGTACGGGAAGCTGTGATGGGCGCCCCGCAGGGCATCGACCTGGCCGCCCGTTCGCGCGCCCGCCGCCGCGCGTTGCAGGCGCTGTACGCATGGCAACTATCCGGCAGCCACATGAAGGCGGTGATCGTCCAGTTCCGCCACGAGCAGGACATGGAAGTGGCCGACCTGGAGTACTTCGAGGACCTGCTGCACGGCGTGGAGCAGCACGTCGACGAGCTCGACGTGGCGCTCAAGCCCTACGTCGACCGCGAGGTCTCGCAGATCGACCCGATCGAGCGCGCCGCATTGCGCCTGGCCGCCTACGAACTGAAGTACCGCCTCGACGTGCCCTACCGCGTGGTGATCAACGAGGCGATCGAAGTGACCAAGCGCTTCGGCGCCGACCACGGGCACAGCTACGTCAACGGCGTGCTGGACAAGCTCGCCGGCGAACTGCGCGCCGCCGAGAAGGGCGCGCGCTAGTTCCGTAGGGTGGGCTTCAGCCCACCATGCAGGTACGACGATGGTGGGCTGAAGCCCACCCTGCATCCGCTTACGGTTCGCACTTGCGGCTGTTGTCGGCGATCGCCGCGATCCGCCAGTGGCCGTCCACCCGCACCAGGTTGAACACGTCGATGCCGCAGTGGTGCGGCTTGCCGTCGAGCAGGAAGGTGTAGGGCGCCCACACCACCGCCAGGTCGTGGTCGACCATCACCTGCGGCTTGCTGATCCGTTCCTCGATGCGCTGCTTGCCCGGCTTCACGTGATCGACGAAGTCGCCGAGGGTGAGCTGCACCGGCTTGCCCTCGCGCATCAGCGTCGCCGTGCCTGCAGGCAGCACTTGCGCGCGCATGCCCGCCTGGTCATAGCGCGCCATCGCATCGAAGAACGCGTGTACCGGCTCGAGCACGCCGGGCGAGGCGGGCGTGTCCGCCACGGCGGCGACGCAGACCAGGGCAAGGCCGGCCAGCAGCGGTGCCAGGCGCTGATGGCTGCCGCGGAGCATCGCAGCGACAAAGGCGCCGCCGTGGCGGATCAAGGTTGTGCGCATGGTGTGTCATCTCCCCGGAAATGGCTGGATTCTAGCCAGCACGGGCGTAGCCAGGCGCATGCCCTTCGGCATGGGCGAAGCAATGCGAGGCTTGCATTCGGACGGGTCCAGATGGTCTGCTTGCGCGTTGCCCTGGCTTCGACCGACCCGCATGGAATTCCGCCTGATCGACCGCATCCGCGAACGCACCGCGCTCACGCGCGGCGATGTGCGGCTGGGCATCGGCGACGACGCCGCGCTGCTGGCAGTGCCGGCGGGGCAGGAACTGGCGGTGGCGATCGACACCCTGGTCGAGGGCGTGCACTTCCCGCACGGCACGCCGCCGCGGGATATCGGCTGGAAGGCGCTGGCCGTGAACCTGTCCGACCTCGCCGCGATGGGCGCCATGCCGGCCTGGGCCCTGCTCGCGCTGACCCTGCCGCAGGCCGATGACGCCCGTGTGGATGGGCTCGCCGAAGGCTTCGCGCAACTGGCGCAGGAGCATGGCGTGGCGCTGGTCGGCGGCGACACCACGCGTGGCCCGTTCTGCCTCAGCGTCACGGTGCACGGCTTCGTGCCGCCCGGCCAGGCGCTGACGCGCGCCGGCGCGCGCGCGGGCGATGCGGTGTACGTCACCGGCACGCTCGGCGGCGCCGCCGGCGGCCTGCGGCTGGTGCAGGGCAAGCTGCCGTTCGATCCGGACGACGAAGCGCACCGCGCCCTGCGCGCGCGGCTGGATCGCCCGACGCCGCGCGTGCGCACGGGCCGGGCGTTGCGCGGGCACGCCAGCGCCTGCATCGACGTCTCCGACGGCCTGCTCGCCGATCTCGGACACCTGTGCGCCGCCAGTGGCGTGGGTGCGGAGATCGATCCCAACGCGCTGCCGCTGTCGTCCGCGCTGCGCGGCGTGTTCGGCAGCGCCGCGGCGCGCGAGCTGGCGCTGTCCGGCGGCGACGACTACGAGCTGTGCTTCACCGTGCCGCTGGCCGCCGTCGGCGCCATGCACGCGGCGCTGGCGGCGGTGGACGGCAAGGCCACGCGCATCGGCACCATCGTCGAAGGGCAGGGCGTGCGTGCGCGGGGCGACGCGCCGCTGGCCACCGCGCGGGGTGGCTGGGATCATTTCGCGCTGTAACGCAAGGGACGCCATGACCGACCGCAAGAAACTCACCGCCGATCAGCGCCGACGCCTGCTGGCTTCGCCTGCCGGCTGGATCGCCTGCGGGCTGGGTTCGGGCCTGGCGCCGGTGGCGCAGGGCACCTTCGGCTCGCTGGCGGCGATCCTGCCGTGGCTGGCGCTGCGTCACCTGGCCGTGCCGCTGTACCTGCTGGTGCTCGTCCTCGCCTTCGCGCTGGGCACGTGGGCCTGCAGCGTCGCCGGTCGCGCGCTGGGCGTGGACGACCACCGCAGCCTGGTGTGGGACGAGTTCGTCGGCCAGTGGCTCGCGCTGCTGCCGCTGCTGGCGGTGCCGGCGCCGTGGTGGATGGTCGCCCTCGGCTTCGCGTTGTTCCGCCTGTTCGACGTGTGGAAGCCCTGGCCGATCGGCTGGCTGGACGGCCATCTGAAGGGCGGCCTGGGCGTGATGGTCGACGACGTGGTGGCCGGGGTGTACGCAGCGATCGTGCTGGCGGGGATCGCCACGTTCCTGCATTGAGCCTGCGCGGCGGCTTCGCTGCATCTTGAGGCGTCGCCACGCATACTTCGGAGCCGTCTTTCCGCCCGGAGAACCGCCATGCTCTACCGCCGCCTCGGCCGTACTGGCCTGCAACTGTCCGCGCTGTCGTTCGGGGCGTGGGTCACCTTCGGCCGGCAGGTGGGGCGCTCGCAGGCGCGCGAGCTGCTGGCGCTGGCCTACGACCAGGGCGTCAACTTCTTCGACAACGCCGAGACCTACAACCACGGCGAGGCCGAGCGGCTGATGGGCGACGTGCTGGCCGACCTGCGTTTCCCGCGCGACAGCTACTGCGTGTCCAGCAAGGTGTTCTTCGGCGCGGTGGAAAAGCCGAAACCCACCCAGCGCGGGCTCTCGCGCAAGCACGTCATCGAGGCCTGCCACCAGGCGCTGGAGCGGCTGCGGGTCGACCACCTGGACCTGTACTTCTGCCACCGGCCCGATCCGGACACGCCGATCGAGGAGACGGTCGCCGCGATGGACACGCTGGTGCGCCAGGGCAAGGTGCTGTACTGGGGCACCAGCGAGTGGCCGGCCGAGGCGATCGCCGAGGCGCACCGCATCGCGCGCGAGAATCACTGCTACGCGCCCGTCGCCGAGCAGCCGCAGTACAACCTGCTGCACCGCGAACGGGTCGAACGCGAGTACGCGCCGCTGTACGAACGGTTCGGCATGGGCACCACCGTGTGGTCGCCGCTGGCGTCCGGCCTGCTGGCCGGGCGCTACAACGAAGGCATTCCGGACGACTCGCGACTGGCCCAACCCGGCTACGAATGGCTGCGCGAGGCGGTGCTGGGTTCGGGGCGCGAGCGGGTGGAGCGGGTGCGCCACCTGGCCCCGATCGCGCAGGAGCTCGGCGCGAGCCAGGCCCAACTGGCGCTGGCCTGGTGCCTGGCCAACCCGCACGTGTCCACCGTGCTGCTGGGCGCGAGCCGGCGCGAACAACTGGAGCAGAACCTGGCCGCGCTGGCGCTGGTGCCGCGGATCGATGCGGCCCTCAAGCAGCGGATCGAGCAGGCAGTGGGGTAAAGGCAAAACAAGGGCTTGACGTTCAAATGAGAATTATTATCATTCATACGTCAACCACCGGAGCCGCGCCATGTCGACCAGCGTCCCATGCCTTTCCCCGCCATCCCTTGCGCTTGGCGCACCGCGCCGGGCGCGTTCCGAAACCGCGGTGCGCCGTGTTTCCTCGGGCCAGTTGCTGCCCGACGGGGCGCGCGAGCTGGTGATCCAGCACCAGGGCGGCGAGTACCACCTGCGCCTGACCCGCAACGACAAGCTGATCCTCACCAAGTAAAAGGCGGCATCCTGCGAGGGCGCCATCCGCCCTCCGGATGCGCCGCGAAAGCGGTTGGCGGCGTTTCGCGCATGTGCCGCCAACTCCACCGTCTCTCCCCGCCCAAGCCAGCCGCCAGCCAGCCGGGTGCCTTCCTCAGGAGGTTCCTCGTGTTCGGTCGTTTCGCGTTACTGAGTGGATGCGGGCGTCGTTCGCCGGCCGCGCACGGATACGTGCTGGCGATGCCGCCGCGCGCGCTGGCCCGCTGGCTTCCGCAACTGGGCGGCGTGCTCTATCTCGCGCCACGGCAGCGGGATAAACCGGAAGGGCAGCAGGCGGCCGGCCTGCTGCTGGAACAGGCGGACCTCGCGCCGCTGCAGCGCAGCCGCCGCCTGCACGTGGTGAGCGCGGTGACGCCGGACGGCCCACGTGAATGGGCCGACGTGCTCGACGCGCGCGGCCGCGCCTGTGCCCGGATCTACCTGCTGCCGGGCACCGACTACTGCGCCTGGGACGCCATGCTCTGCTCGGCTGCCGACTGCGTGGCCGTAGCGGCGGCGAGGCCCGTCTTCATGGCCGCGACGGCGCGGCTGGGGCGCTTCCGCCACCGGCGCCTCGCCGGCCTGGACGTGCTCGGCGTGGAAGACTGCGCGTCCTGCCGGCTGGACTGGCGCGTGGCCGGCGAGATCGTGCGCCACGAAGCGGTGGCGCTCCCGGCCGGCTGACGTCCGGGGTGGTGCGTCCGCCGCTTGTCCGCCTGTCCGTGCCGGTGTCCGCGGACAGCGGACACGGCCATCGGGCGGGGCATCGAAGCAAGGCAGCACAAGGGTTTGTGGCGTCCGGACGCGGCTGGCACGGCGATTGCTCAATCCGCCGTAGCCATCCGCCAGGAACGCCCGATGATCCGCGACACCTCCGCTCAAGACCGCATGGTCGAGGTCAAACCCAACCGCAAGCGCCAGATCCTGTTCGGCGGCATCGGCCTGGCCGTGCTGGTCGCGCTGGCGCTGGCGCTGCCCACGGCGATGCGGCTGTTCTCCGCCGACGCCTCGGTAAGCGCCTCGCGGCTTTCCTTCGGCACCGTCGAACGCGGCCTGTTCGTGCGCGACATCGCGGCCGAGGGCAAGGTAGTGGCGGCGGTCAGCCCCACGCTCTACGCCACCTCCGGCGGCGCGGTGACGCTGAAGGTGCACGCGGGCGACACGGTGAAGAAGGGCCAGGTGCTGGCGGTCATCGACAGCCCCGAGCTCACCAACAAGCTGCTGCAGGAAGAATCCAACGCCGACGCGATGGAAGTGGAATACCAGCGCGCGCAGATCGATGCGCGCAAGCAGCGTTCGGCCCTGCAGAAGGCGTTCGACAACGCGCAGATCGACCAGCAGGCGGCCGAGCGCGACCTCGCCCGCAACGAGAAGGCGTTCAAGCTCGGCGCCGTCTCCGGCATGGACGTGGACCGCGCCAAGGACACCCTGCAGAAGGCCAAGCTGACCACCCTGCACGCCAAGAGCGACCTGGGGATGGACAACGACAGCCTGAACTTCGACATCAAGTCCAAGAAGCTCGCGCACGAGCGCCAGGAGCTGCTGGTCAAGGACCTGCAGCGCCAGGTCGACGACCTCAACGTGAAGTCGCCGGTCGACGGCCAGGTCGGCCAGCTGTTCATCGCCGAGCGCGCCACCGTCGCCAAGGACGCCAAGCTGGTCAGCGTAATCGACCTGTCCGCGCTGGAAGTGGAGATGCAGGTGCCGGAAAGCTTCGCGCGCGACCTCGGCATCGGCATGTCCGGCGAGATCACCGGCAACGGCCACACCTGGAAGGGCCTGGTCAGCGCGATCTCGCCCGAAGTGGTCAACGGCGAGGTGGCCGCGCGGCTGCGCTTCGAAGGCTCCACGCCCAAGCAGTTGCGCCAGAACCAGCGCCTGTCCGTACGCATCCTGCTCGACAAGCGCGACAACGTGCTGACCGTGCAGCGCGGCTCCTTCGTCGACGAATCCGGCGGCAACTACGCCTACGTCGTGCACGACGGCATCGCCGAGAAGAAGCCCATCCGCGTCGGCGCCTCGAGCATCGACAAGGTCGAGATCCTCGACGGCCTGAAGGAAGGCGACAAGATCGTGATTTCCGGTACCGACAACTTCAAGGACGCGGCCAAGGTCGCCATCAGCGATTGATCCGAAGCGGGGAACGGAGCATGGGGAACAGGAACGAACTGAGCGGAGGCGGCCCTGCTGCCGTGGAAGCCTCCGCAGCGGTGCCCCCCAGACATCGCAACCTGCCTCTTCCCGTTCCCCATCCTCCGTTCCCTGCCTGACTTACCACCACCACCGAAGGACGCAACCATGCTCAAGATGACCCACCTGTCCAAGGTCTACCGCACCGAAGTGGTGGAGACCTACGCCCTGCGCGATTTCAACATCGACGTCAAAGAGGGCGAGTTCGTCGCCGTCACCGGTCCGTCCGGCTCGGGCAAGACCACCTTCCTGACCATCGCCGGCCTGCTGGAGACCTTCACGGGTGGCCACTACCACCTCGACGGCATCGAGGTGAGCCAGCTCAACGACAACGCCCGCTCGAAGATCCGCAACGAGAAGATCGGCTTCATCTTCCAGGCGTTCAACCTGATCCCCGACCTCAACGTCTACGACAACGTCGAGGTGCCGCTGCGCTACCGCGGCATGAAGGCCGCCGAGCGCAAGCAGCGCATCATGGACGCGCTCGAGCGCGTGGGCCTGGCCTCGCGCGCCAAGCACTACCCGGCCGAGCTCTCCGGCGGCCAGCAGCAGCGCGTCGCCATCGCCCGCGCACTGGCCGGCAGTCCGCGCCTGCTGCTGGCGGACGAACCGACCGGCAACCTGGACACGCAGATGGCCCGCGGCGTGATGGAACTGCTGGAGGAGATCCACCGCGAAGGCGCGACCATCGTGATGGTGACCCACGATCCGGAGCTGGCCGCGCGCGCCCAGCGCAACGTGCACATCATCGACGGCCAGGTGGTGGACCTGTCCGAGGAGCCGCGCTTCCACGCGCACAACGCGCGCGTCGCGGACGCCTGACGCTCTTGCTTGGAACCCCTCGCCGGCATTCCGGCGAGGGCCGGGAGAGGGAAGGTTTTCTCCTCGCCGTGGAAGCCGGGCCAAGGCCTTCCCTCTCCCCATTCGACGGCAGCGATACGACCACTCCTGCGCCCTCCGCGCAGGGGCGGGAGCAGGTGCGGCAATTCCACCTCATCGGAACTTCGACATGTTCGCCTACTACTTCCAGCTTGGCCTGCGCAGTCTCCGCCGCAATCCGCTGCTCACCGCGCTGATGGTGATGGCGATCGGTTTCGGCGTGGCGGCCTCGATGATCACCTACTCGGTGTTCCGCGCCACCGCCAACAATCCGATTCCGCAGAAGTCCGACCAGCTCTACGCGGTGCAGATCGCCAACTGGAAGGCGGACGACCTGGACAAGGGCGAGCCGCCCTCGGCGATCACCTACACCGATGCCATGGCCTTCATGCAGGCGCACAAGGCGAAGCGGCAGACCGCGCTGTACCCGATCGCGCCCTCGGTGATCCCGGCCGACGCCAGCCGCCTGCCGATCGAGGAAAACAGCTACGCCTGGTACGGCGACGCCTTCGCCATGTTCGACGTGCCGTTCCTCTACGGCGGCCCCTGGACCCAGGCGCAGGACGACGCGCGCGCCGCGGTGGTAGTGATCGGCAAGAAGCTCAACGACAAGCTGTTCAACGGCACCGACAGCGTCGGCAAGACGATCAACCTCGACGGGCACGACTACCGCATCACCGGCGTGATCGACGAGTGGGACCCGCAGCCGCTGTTTTTCGATCCGGTCAACACCGGCGGTTTCGGCGATCCGATCGGGCTGTTCATTCCGTTCACGCGCGCGGTCGACCTGAAGATGGGTACGGCGGGCAACAACAACTGCAACGACACCCCGGGCTCGGGCTGGGATGCCTGGATCCGTTCCGAGTGCATCTGGATCGAGTACTGGGCCGAGCTGCCCACCACCGCCGATGCCGCCGCCTACAGGCAGTGGCTGACCGGCTATGCGGCCGAGCAGCAGCGCGCCGGCCGCTTCAAGTGGGCGCCGAACGTGCGCCTGCGCAACGTGACCGACTGGCTGGACTTCAACAAGGTGGTGCCGCCGGAGTCGAAGATCTCGCTGCTGGTGTCGCTGGGCTTCCTGCTGATCTGCCTGGTCAACACCATCGGCCTGCTGCTCGCCAAGTTCATGCGCCGCTCGCCGGAGATCGGCGTGCGCCGCGCGCTGGGCGCCTCGCGCCGGGAAATCTATGCGCAGTTCCTGATCGAGGCCGGCACCGTGGGCCTGACCGGCGGCGTGCTGGGCCTGCTGCTGACCGGCCTGGGCGTGCTCGGCGTGGGCTGGGTGTTCGACGAGCAGATCGCGCGGCTGGCCACGCTCGACGGCTCGTTGATCGTGCTGACTCTCATCGCCGCGGTGGCGGCGACCCTGCTGGCTGCGTTCTATCCCACCTGGCGGGCCGCGCAGGTCCAGCCGGCCTGGCAATTGAAGTCCAACTGAGGCGACGACGATGCTGCAGATCAAGCCCATTCTCGCCGCGCTCAAGCGGCACAAGGCCGGCACCGTGCTGATCGCGCTGCAGATCGCGCTGACCCTGGCGATCGTGTGCAACGCGCTGTTCATCATCCGCCAGCGTACCGAGCACCTCTCGCGGCCCACCGGCATGACCGAGACGAACCTGCTCACCGTCGCCAACCGCTGGGTCGGCGCCGACGACAAGGCCACGCCGTCGCTGGGCAAGACCGACCTGGAAACGCTGCGGCGCATGCCCGGCGTGGTCGACGCCACCATGAGCAACTCCTATCCGCTGCGCGGCGGCGGCTGGTCGACCAGCGTCAACATCACGCCCGAGGCGAAGAAGGAGATGGCGCATACGACGCTGTACTTCTCCGACGACCACGCGCTCAGGACGATGGGGCTCAAGCTCGTGGCCGGGCGCAACTTCCAGCCCAGCGAGATCGATTGGGTCGACGCCAAGGAATTCCAGACCACGCCGGTGGTGATCGTCAGCAAGCCGCTGGCCGACAAGTTGTTCCCCAAGGGCGATGCGCTGGGCAAGCCGATCTACCACTCCGGCCATACCGAGCCGAGCACGATCGTCGGCATCGTGGAACGGCTGCAGGTGCCCTGGACCGGCAACTGGGCGGGTACTTTCGCCGAAAATTCGATCCTCATTCCGCGCCTGCTGACCGGCAACTTCGGCAGCTACCTGGTGCGCACGCAGCCTGGGCAACTGGAGCGCCTGACCAAGGCGGTGCCGGCGTTGCTGTTCAAGACCAATCGCATGCGCGTGATCCCCGAGGAGCGTGGCGTGCGCACCTTTGCCCAGGTGCGCGACGAGGCCTACAAGAGCGATCGCGGCATGGCCATCCTGATGGGCGTGGTCTGCGCGGTGCTGTTGGCGATCACCGCCGCGGGCATCGTCGGCCTGACCAGCTTCTGGGTGGGCCAGCGGCGCAAGCAGATCGGCGTGCGCCGTGCTTTGGGCGCGACCAAGCACGACATCCTTTCCTACTTCCTCACCGAGAACCTGCTGATCGGCGCCGGCGGCGTGGTCGTGGGCGCCGGACTGGCGATCGGCATGAACCTCTGGCTGGTGAGCCATTTCGAGATGGAGCGGCTGTCGCTGCTGTACGTGGCGGTCGGCGTGATCGCGCTGCTGGCGCTGGGGCAGGGCGCCGTGCTGGCGCCGGCGATGAAGGCCTCGCGCGTGCCACCGGTGGAGGCGACGCGCTCGGTTTAGCACTTTTAGCTCCCTCTCCCCTTTTGGGGAGAGGGTTGGGGTGAGGGGCGGGGCTCGCCCGGCACTCCATCGAAGGCGGGATTGAATTTTTGGGCAGGCGTGGATGTTTGCGCTTCGTCCGGCCCTCACCCAGCCCTTTCCCCGAAGGGGAGAGGGAGCAGACATGGGAACCCTGGATGTTCGGTTACTACTTCCAACTCGGCATGCGCAGCCTGCGCCGCAACCCGGTACTCACCGGGCTCATGGTCGTCGCGATCGGCTTCGGCGTGGCCGCCTCGATGATCACCTGGTCGGTGTTCCGGGTGGTCTCGGGCAATCCCATTCCGGAAAAGTCCTCGCAGCTGTACACCGCGCTGATCGACAACCGCGGCCCGCAGTACAACAACAAGGGCGAGCCGCCGGAGGCGCTGAACTACACCGATGCCAACGCGCTGATCCGCGCGCACAAGGCGCCGCGCCAGACCCTGTTCTACCAGGTGTCGCTGGCGGTGCTGCCCGAGGGCAACCGCAGCCTGCCGCTGAAGGCGATCGGCTACGCCACCAACGCCGACTTCTTCGGCATGTTCGACGTGCCCTTCCAGTACGGCTCGGCCTGGTCGGCGCAGGAGGACACGCAGCGCGCCGGCGTGGTGGTGCTCAGCCACGAGTTCAACCAGCAGGTGTTCGGCGGCGCCGACAGCGTGGGCAGGGACATCGACCTCAGCGGACATACCTACCGCGTCGTCGGCGTCACCCGGCACTGGGATCCCAAACCGCGCTACTTCGACCTGTTCGACGGCTCCGCCTTCGACGAGCCGGCGCAGATCTACATCCCGTTCAACCGCGCCGACGACCTGAAGATCGACACGGCCGGGCGCAACAACTGCGGCGGCGCGCCGAACACGGGCGTGGGCGAAGGCCGCGAAGGCTGGCTGCGCGGCGAGTGCTCGTGGATCCCGGTATGGGTGCAACTGGACACGCCGGCGCAGGTCTCCGCCTACCGCAGTTACCTGGAAGGCTACGCCGCCGAGCAGCAGCGTGCGGGCCGTTTCAACTGGGCGCCGAACGTGCGCCTGCGCGACGTCACCGACTGGCTGGACTTCGAGGACGTGGTGCCGCCGGAAAGCCGTATCTCGCTGATCGTGGCGGCCGGTTTCTTCGTGATCTGCCTGGTCAACACCATCGGCCTGCTGCTGGCCAAGTTCATGCGCCGCAGTGCGGAGATCGGCGTGCGCCGCGCGCTGGGTGCGCCGCGCGGGGAGATCTACCGCCAGTTCCTGATCGAGGCAGGCACCGTCGGCGCCGCCGGCGGCGTGCTCGGCCTGCTGCTCACCGCGGTCGGCGTCGGCGGGGTCGGACTGCTGTTCTCGCCGCAGATCGCCCAGCTCGCGCACGTGGACCTGTCGCTGATGCTGCTGACCCTGGCGCTGGCGATCCTGGCCACGGTGGCCGCCGCGCTCTATCCCACCTGGCGCGCCGCGAAGGTGCAGCCGGCCTGGCAACTGAAATCCAACTGACGGGGCCACCATGCACATCGGACCCATCCTCGTTGCGCTGCGCCGGCACAAGGCCGGCACCGTCCTCATCGCACTGCAGATCGCGCTGACCTTGGCGATCGTGTGCAACGCGCTGTTCATCATCCAGCAGCGGCTGGTGCGGGTGGACCGCCCCAGCGGCGTGCAGGAGTCGGACCTGTTCGTGATCCAGAACGACTGGCCGGAGAAGCTCTCCCCGCAGGACGCCGACGCGCGCATGCGCGCCGACCTGCAGGCGCTGCGCCAGCTTCCGGGCGTGCAGGACGCCTATGCGTCGAACAGCTTCCCGCTGCGCGGCTCGGGCTGGGACAACTTCGTGCGGTTGACGCCCGAGCAGGTCAAGATGACCACCGACACGGCGATCTTCTTCGCCGACGGGCACACGCTGGCGACGCTCGGCGCGCGGCTCATCGCCGGGCGGAACTTCCGTCCGGAGGAGATCGGCAGCCAGGGTGGCACCGATCCGCTGCACGCGGGGCAGATCATCATCAGCAAGGGGCTGGCGCAGATCCTGTTTCCGGGCGGTTCGGCGCTGGGCAAGACGATCTACGTCTCCAACGACGGCAGGCCCTCGACCGTGATCGGCATCACCGACACCCTGCAGGCGCACATGACCGGCCTGTGGGCGCAGGCGTATGCCTACAACGCGGTGCTGGTGCCGGCGCGGCTGACCGGGGACAGCACGTTCTACCTGGTGCGCTCGCGGCCTGGCCAGCTCGCCGACGCCATGCGCGAGGCCAAGGCGGCGCTGTACGCGCAGAGCCCGATGCGGATCATCCCGCCGGACGACGGCGTCATGACCTTCGCGCAGGTGCGCCGGCGCGCCTACGACGGCGACTACGGCATGGCCATCCTGATGGGCATCATCAGCGCAGTGCTGCTGGTGATCACCGCCGCGGGCATCGTCGGCCTGACCAGCTTCTGGGTCGGTCAGCGGCGCAAGCAGATCGGCGTGCGCCGCGCGCTGGGCGCACGCCAGCGCGACATCCTTTCCTACTTCCTCACCGAGAACCTGCTGATCACCCTCGGCGGCGTGCTGCTGGGCGTGGTGCTGGCGGTGTCGATGAACCTGTGGTTGGTGCTGCGACTGGGTTCGCAGCCGATGTCGCCGCTGTACCTGGCGGCCGGCGTGCTGCTGCTCCTGCTGCTGGGGCAGGGCGCGGTGCTGGCGCCGGCGTTGAAGGCCTCGCGCGTGCCGCCGGTGGAGGCCACGCGCAGCGTGTGAATTTTTGGACCCTCTTCCGTCGGGGAAGAGGCGAGCGGATCACGGAGCCCGGGATGTTCAACTACTACCTGCAACTGGCCTTGCGCAGCCTCAGGCGAAGCCCGGGCCTGACCGTGCTGATGGTGCTGGCGATCGGCTTCGGCGTGGCCGCGTCGATGACCACCTACTCGGTGTTCCGCGCGGTATCGGGCGATCCGATCCCGTGGAAGTCCTCCAAGCTGTTCGTGCCGCAGATCGACATGTGGGGCCCGAAGGGGCGCAGCGACAACGGCGAGCCGCCCGATGCGATGGACTACACCGACGCGATGGCCCTGCAGCGTGCGCACCGCGCCAAGCTGCAGTCGGCCATGTACCAGGTGTCGCCGTCGGTGGTGCCGACCGGCGCCGGCAAGCACCCGATCAACGTCAGCGGCCACGCGGTCTACAGCGAGTTCTTCCCGATGGTCGATGCGCCGTTCCGCTACGGCGGCGCCTGGGATGCGGGTGCCGACCGCCAGCGCGCGGCGGTGGTGGTGATCAGCAGCAAGCTCAACGAGAAACTGTTCGGCGGCATCGACAGCGTCGGCCGGTCGGTCAGCATCGAGGGCAGGGACTACCGCGTGGTCGGCGTGCTGGACAACTGGAACCCGCAGCCGCGCTTCTACGACGTGGTCAACACCGGCGGCTTCAACAGCAGCGACGAGGACGTGTTCCTGCCGTTCGAACGCGCCATCGACGTGGGCATGCCCAACAACGGCAACACCAACTGCAGCGAGATACCGGCCGAATCGGGCTTCGTCGGCCTGCAACGCTCCAGCTGCGTGTGGATCGCCTACATGGTCGAACTGGACGACGCGGCCGCGGTGAGCGCCTATCGGCAGTACCTGGACGGCTATGCACGCGACCAGCAGCAGGCCGGGCGCTTCGGCTGGGCGCCGAACAACCGGCTGCGCAACCTGCCCGAATGGCTGGATTCGGAAAAGGTGGTGCCCAGCGACACCAAGGTCTCGCTGCTGGTCGCGCTGGGTTTGCTGATCGTGTGCCTGGTCAACACCGCCGGCCTGCTGCTGGCCAAGTTCCTGCGCCGCAGCAGCGAGATCGGCGTGCGCCGCGCGCTGGGTGCGCAGCGCGCGGCCATCTACGCCCAGTTCCTGACCGAGGCCGGGATCATCGGCCTGGCCGGCGGCGTGCTGGGGCTGCTGCTGACCGGCGTGGGCGTGGCCAGCGTGAGCTGGGTGCTGCCCAAGGACATCGCCGCGCTGGCCCGGCTGGACGTGCCGCTGCTCGCGCTGACCCTGCTGGTGGCGACGGTGGCGACGCTGCTGGCCGGCCTCTATCCCACGTTCCGGGCCTCGCGGGTGCAACCCGCCTGGCAGCTGAAGAGCAATTGAGGACACGCCGATGACCCTGCATCCCATGATCGCGGCATTGCGCAAGCACAAGGCGGGCGTGGTGCTGATCTCGCTGCAGATCGCGCTGACCCTGGCGATCGTCTGCAACGCCATCTTCATCATCGGCGAGCGCGTGCAGCGGGTGAACCGCCCCACCGGCCTGGACGAGAGCAACCTGATGCTGGTCACCCAGCAATGGGTCGGTGCACCCAGCGGCGACCAGCCCGGCGACACCGACAAACTGGACAGCCTGCTGCAGGCCGACCTGGCTGCGCTGCGCGCGATGCCCGACGTCGCCTCGGTCGTGCCGATCAACTCGCTGCCGCTGCTCAACTCGTCGTGGAACGGCTCGGCCGCGCTCAAGCCGGGCACCGACCTGCGCGGGGGCAACGCGCGCACCACCTATTACTTCGGCGACGAGCACATGCTCAAGACGCTCGGCCTGAAGCTGGTGGCCGGCCGCGCGTTCACCGCCGCGGACGTGCAGCACCGCGGCTTCCGCGACCAGGGCGAGCCGCCCATCGCGATCGTCACCCAGGCGCTGGCCAACAAGCTGTTCCCGCAGGGCGCGGTCGGCAAGGTGATGTACCTGGACGGCTCCAACACGCCGACCACCATCATCGGCGTGGTCGAGCGCCTGCAGGTGCCCGGCACCGGCAGCTGGACCAACAGCTTCGTCTGGAACGCAACGCTGGAGCCGATCCGGCTGAACGCGAATTTCTCACGCTATGCGATCCGCACCAAGCCCGGCCGGCTGCAGGCGGTGATGAAGGCGGTCACGCCCGTGCTGTACGGCGTCAATCCGATGCGCGTGCTCGACGACGACAGCGTCAAGTCGTTCGCCGACATCCGCGCGGAGGCCTACCGCGCCGACGTCGGCATGGCGGTGCTGATGGGCGTGGTGTGCCTGATCCTGATCGGCGTGACCGCCGCCGGCATCGTCGGGCTGACCAGCTTCTGGGTCGGCCAGCGCCATCGCCAGATCGGCGTGCGCCGCGCGCTGGGCGCGCGCAAGGCCGACATCCTGCACTACTTCCAGGCCGAGAACCTGCTGATCGCGGGCATCGGCGCGGTGATCGGCGTGCTGCTGGCGATCGGCCTGAACCTGTGGCTGATGCACCACTACGAGATGGACCGGCTGCCGGTGCTCTATGTCATCACCGGCGTGGCGGCCGTGCTGATGCTGGGCCAGGCGGCGGTGTTCGCGCCGGCGCGGCGCGCGTCGAACGTGCCGCCGGTAGTGGCGACACGGAGCGTTTGATCGGGACCCTCTCCCGCCGGGAGAGGAAACAGGAGCAACCTGGGGAGCTGCCGACGGCATGTTCGCGTACTACCTCCAGCTGGCATGGCGAAGCCTCGGCCGCAACCGCGTGCTCACCACGCTGATGGTGCTCGCGCTGGCGCTGGGCATCGGCGCGTGCATCACCACGCTGACCGTGCTGCGGCTGCTCTCGGGCGACCCGCTGCCGGGCCGCAGCGCGCAGCTTTACTACCCGCAGGTCGATCCCTACCCGAAGGACGGCTACGTCCCCGGCCAGAGCAGGCCGCAGGAAAACCTCACCTGGGTCGACGCGAACAACCTGTTCGACGCCCACCGCGCGCCGCGCCAGGCGCTGGTCGCGCTGGGTTCGGCGAAGATCCAGCCGCGCGACGCGGGCGGACGGCCGTTCTTCGGCGACGCGGTCATGGCCACCGCGGACTTCCTGCCGATGGTCGGCGCGCCGTTCCGCTACGGCAGCGCCTGGAGCGCCGATGACGACGCGGCTGGCGCGCGGGTGGTGGTGATCGCCGACTTCCTCAACCAGAAGCTGTTCGGCGGAGCCGACAGCGTGGGGCGCACGCTGCGCCTCAACGGCCACGATTTCCGCGTGGTCGGCGTGCTCGGCCACTTCTCCCCGCAGCCGCGCTTCTACGCGATCAACCTGGGGCGCAGCTACGGCGAGGGCGATGGGGTCTTCCTGCCCCTGCGCACCGCGCGCGCCACCGACATGGCGCCCACCAACATCAGTTGCTGGGAAGCGGCCGACATCGAACACCTGGAGACGTCGCCCTGCATGTGGCTGGGGCTGTGGGTGGAGCTCCCCAACGCCACCGCGGTGGCGGACTACCGGCGCTTCCTCGACGGCTACGTGCGCGAGCAGATCGCGCAGGGCCGCTTCCATCGCACCGACACGGCGCTGCCGGACCTCATGCAATGGCTGCGCATCGAGCAGGTGGTGCCGGACGACGCGCGGCTGCAGGCGGGGCTCGCCTTCGGCTTCCTGCTGATCTGCGTGACCAACACGATCGGCCTGCTGCTGGCCAAGTGCCTGCGCCGCTCGCGCGAGATCGGGGTGCGGCGCGCCCTGGGCGCGACGCGCGGGGCGATCTTCGGCCAGTTCATGGTGGAGGCGGCGATCGTCGGCCTGGCCGGCGGCCTGCTCGGGCTGGTGTTCGCCGAGTTCGGCCTGTGGGGCATCCGCCACCAGCCGGCCGAGTACGCCAGCCTGGCCCGGCTGGATCTGACGATGTTCGCTTTCACGTTCGTCGTCGCGCTGGCGTCGGCGCTGGTCGCCGGGTTGCTGCCGGCATGGCGCGCCTGCGTGGTGGCGCCCGCGCCGCAACTGAAGAGCGCCTGAGCCATGGAAATCGGACCCATCCTCGCCAGCCTTCGCAAGCACCGCATTCCGGCGCTGCTGATCGTGCTGGAAATTGCGCTCGCCTGCGCCGTGTTGTGCAACGCCGTGTTCATGATCAGCGCGCGCGCCGGCGAAATCCGCCTGCCCGACGCGATCGACGAGCAGGGCCTGAGCGTGGTCATCCTCACCGGCGCCGATCCGGACCGCGCATCGAGCGAGATCCCCCGCAACCTGGATGCGCTGCGCCGCATTCCGGGCGTACAGGCGGCGGCCGTGCTCAACACCATGCCGCTGTCGGGCAACGGCTGGAACGTCAACTTCACCACCCGGGCGGACATGAAGCCGACCGACAAGGGCAGCATCAACTCCAACATCTACCTGATGAGCGAGGGCGGCGACCGCGCGCTGGGCCTGCGCCTGAAGCAGGGGCGCATGTTCGGCAGCGATGACTACGCCAACGCCACGATGGGCGCGACCTTCGCGCCGGAGACGCACGTGGCGATCGTCAGCGAGCGCCTGGCCAGCCGGTTGTGGCCCGGCGAATCGGCGCTCGGCCGCAGGATGTACGTGGATCAGTACTGGTACCAGGTGGTGGGCGTGGTGGCGGACGTGCTTCGCCCGACCAAGGCCGGCGCGGGCCTGCCCGGGATCTACGACACGGTGTTCTTCCCGATGCAGCCGACCGACGCGCTCAGCTACTACGTGCTGCGCAGCGCGCCGGCCGACCGCGAGCGCGTCGCGCGGCAGGCCGAGGACACGCTGGCCCGGCTCGATCCCGGCGCCGTGGCCGAGGGCAAGGTCTTCGTCGACATGCGCAGCGATTTCTTCTCCGGCGCGGCGAGCATGGTCTGGATGCTGGTGCTGGTGTGCGTGGTGATGCTGGCGGTGACCGCCTTCGGCATCGTCGGCCTGACCAGCTTCTGGGTGGCGCAGCGGCGCCGGCAGATCGGCATCCGCCGCGCCGTGGGCGCGCGCCGCGGGCACATCCTCAGCTACTTCCGCACCGAGAACTTCCTGCTCAGCGCCGCCGGCGTGGCGCTGGGCATGGTGCTCGCCTTCGGCATCAACCTTTACCTGATGCAGCACTACGAAGTGGCGCGCATGCCCTGGTACTACCTGCCAGGCGGCGCGATCGCGCTGTGGCTGCTGGGGCAGGCGGCGGTGTTCGGGCCGGCCTGGCGCGCCGCCGCGGTGCCGCCGGTGGAAGCCACGCGCTCGGCCTGAGGAAGCCATGCTCGCCTACTACGTCCAGCTTGCCCTCCGCAGCCTCGGCCGCAACAAGGCGCTCACCGCGCTGATGGTGCTGGCCGTGGCGCTGGGCATCGGCGCGAGCATGACCACGCTGACCGTGTTCCACGTGCTCTCCGGCGACCCGCTGCCGGGCCGCAGCACACAGCTCTACTACCCGCAGGTCGATCCGCGCGACAGCGGCGGGCAGATGCCTGGCAAGGACCCGCCGCAGCAGGTAACCCTCATCGACGGCCGCAATCTGCTGCAGGCCCGGCGTGCGCAACGCCAGGCGCTGATGCTGGGGGGCTCGGTGCCGGTGCAGCCGGACGTGGCGGCGATCGACCCGTTCTACGTGGAAGCGCGCTACACCACGGCGGATTTCTTCCCGATGTTCGAAGTGCCGTTCCGCTACGGCCACGGCTGGAATGCCGCCGACGACGAGGCGAAGGCGCGCGAGGTGGTGATCGGGCCCGCGCTCAACCACCGCCTGTTCGGCGGCGGGAACAGTGTGGGCCGCGAACTGCGCCTGGCGGGCACCAGCTACCGCATCGTCGGCGTGCTGCGGGACTGGCGGCCGGTGCCGCACTTCTACGACCTCAACGTGGGCGCCTATGCGCCGGCCGAGGAGGTGTTCCTGCCGCTGGAGACTGCGCTGGAGCTGCGCCTGAGCCACAACGGATCGACCGACTGCTGGGGCAACGGCAACGGCGGCGTGGGTTCGACCCTGCCGTCGGACAGTTGCGTGTGGCTGCAGTTCTGGGTGCAACTGGACGACAGCGCGAAGGTGGCCGCCTACCGCGATTTCCTCGTGCACTACTCGCAGGAGCAGCGCGCGTTGGGACGCTTCGCGCGCGCGCCGAACGTACGCCTGCCGAGCCTCATGCAGTGGCTGGACTACAACCAGGTGGTGCCCGACGACGTGCGCCTGCAGACCGGACTGGCGTTCGGCTTCCTGCTGGTGTGCCTGGTCAACACGGTCGGCCTGATGCTGGCCAAGTTCATGCGCCGCGCCGGCGAACTGGGCGTGCGCCGCGCGCTGGGCGCGTCGCGGCGGGCGGTATTCGAGCAGTTGCTGATCGAGTCCGGGGTGATCGGCCTGGTCGGCGGCGTCGGCGGCCTGCTGCTGGCGCTGCTCGGGCTGTGGGTGGTGCGCCAGCGTGCGGAGAGCTACGCCGGCCTGGCGCAACTGGATCCGTCGATGCTGCTGGCGACCTTCCTGCTGGCCGTCGGCGCGACGCTGGTGGCCGGGCTGCTGCCGGCCTGGCGCGCCTGCCAGGTGGCGCCCGCGCTGCAATTGAAGAGCAACTGACGATGAGCATGGACATCGGCCCCATCGTCTCGACCCTGCGCCGGCACCGCACCACGGCCTGGTTGCTGGTGCTGGAGATCGCGCTGACCTGCGCCATCGTCTGCAACGCGGTGTTCCTGATCGGCCAGCGGCTCGAGCGGGTCAACATGCCCAGTGGCGTGGCCGAGCACGAACTGGTGCAGATCCAGCTCGGCGACCTGGCCGCCGGCGAGGACCGCTATGCGCGGGCGCAGGAGGACGTTGCCCTGCTGCACCAGGTGCCTGGTGTCGAGTCGGTGGCGATCACCAACCAGGTGCCGTTCGGCGGTTCCTCCTCCAACAGCGGCCTGCGCACCGATCCGGCGCAGCGCCAACCGATCGTCGTCGCGTCGACCTACTTCGGCGAGAACCTGCCGCAGACGCTGGGCACGCGCCTGGTGGCCGGCCGCGAGCTCGTGCCGGAGGACTACGTCAACGCGGACGCGGCGGTCGAGGCGTTGAACGAAGGCCGCAGCAAGGGCCTGCCGACGGTGACGGTGGTCACCCGCGAGCTTGGCGCGCGGCTGTGGCCCGGCCAGGATCCGCTCGGCCGCACCGTCTACCTGACCGACACGGTCGGCCTGCGCGTGGTCGGCGTGCTCGACACGCTGGTGCGGCCCAACGCCTACCGCGACGCCACCGCGCAGTACGCGATGATCGTGCCGCTGATCATGGGCACCGACAAGGACGAGAGCTACCTGCTGCGCACCCGTCCGCAGGACCGCCAGCGCGTGCTGGCGGCGGCCGCGGCCGCGTTGCGCAAGTTCGACCCGCAGCGCGTGGTGACGCACACGCGCACCTTCGACGAGATCCGCCGGGAGTTCTTCCGCAGCGACCGCGAGATGGCCGGCACGCTGCTGGGCGTGTGCATCGCGCTGCTCACGGTGACTGCACTGGGCATCGTCGGGCTGGCCAGCTTCTGGGTCTCGCAGCGTCGCCGCACGATCGGCGTGCGGCGTGCGCTGGGCGCCACCCGCGGCGACATCCTGCGCTACTTCCAGACCGAGAACTTCCTGCTCGCCACCGCCGGCATCGTGCTGGGCATGGCGCTGGCGTACGGGCTCAACCTGTTCCTGATGATGCATTACGAACTGCCGCGCCTGCCGTTCGGCTACCTGCCGGCGGGTGCGCTGGCGCTGTGGCTGCTCGGACAACTGGCGGTGCTCGGTCCGGCGCTGCGCGCCGCCGAGGTGCCGCCGGTGGTGGCGACACGAAGTGCGTGAGCCGGCTCGCGCTTCTGCTCCCTCTCCCCCATCCCCTCTTGAAAATGGGGGAGAGGGCTGGGGTGAGGGGTCGGGCTCGCGGGAAACTTGGCTTTTGATGAAGGCAAGGCAATGAAAGCGACGGAAGCAACCTTTCACGCATGGCGGCACATCGCGCTCCGCCCGGCCCCTCACCCCAACCCTCTCCCCGGAGGGGAGAGGGAGCAGAGGCGCAGGCTAAACCCGAAGGAACACGCCTGATGTTCACCTACTACCTCGACCTGGCCCTGCGCAGCCTCAAGCGCAACAAGGCGCTCACCGCGCTGATGGTGCTGGCCATCGCGCTGGGCATCGGCGCGTGCATGACCACGCTCACCGTGCTGCACGTGCTCTCCGGCGACCCGCTGCCGGGCAAGAGCGCGCAGCTCTACTACCCGCAGCTCGATCCGCAGGACATGGACGGCTACCGGCCGGAGGACGATCCGCCGGCGCAGGTCACCTGGATCGACGGCATGAACCTGCTGCACGCCAGGCGGGCGGACCGCCAGGCGCTGATGACCGGCGGCGCCGTGCCGATCCAGCCGGCGCAGTCGGCGATCGATCCGTTCTTCGAGAACGCGCGCTACACCACCGCCGACTTTTTCCCGATGTTCGACGTGCCGATGCTCTACGGGCGCCCCTGGAGCGAGGCGGACGACGAAGGCAGCGCGCGCGTGGCGGTGATCTCGCGCAAGCTCAATGACAAGCTGTTCCAGGGCAAGGACAGCACCGGCCAGACACTGCGCATGAACGACGTGGCGTTTCGCATCGTCGGCGTGCTCGACCAGTGGCGCATGACGCCGCACTTCTACGACCTCAACAACGGCAGCTATTCCGAGGACGAGGGCGTGTACGTGCCGCTGACCACGGCCAAGGACCTAAAGCTCGCCCGCAACGGCTCGACCGATTGCTGGGGCAAGGGTTCCGACCCCGACCACATGGACACCGCGCCATGCGTGTGGCTGCAGTTCTGGGTGCAACTGGACACGCCGGCCAAGGCTGCCGCCTACAAGACCTTCCTAGTCCACTACTCGCAGGAACAGAAGACGCTGGGCCGCTTCCAGCGCCCGCCCAACGTGCGCCTGAACGACGTGATGGGCTGGCTGGACTACAACAAGGTGGTGCCCGGCGACGTGCGGTTGCAGGCGTGGCTGGCGCTCGGCTTCCTGCTGGTGTGCCTGGTCAACACGGTGGGCCTGATGCTGGCCAAGTTCCTGCGCCGCAGCGCGGAGCTGGGCGTGCGCCGCGCGCTGGGCGCCTCGCGCCGCGAGGTGTTCATGCAACTGCTGGTCGAGTCGGGCGTGATCGGGCTGACCGGCGGCGTCGCCGGCCTGCTGCTGGCGCTGCTCGGCCTGTGGCTGGTGCGCAAGCAGCCCTCCGACTACGCCGCGCTCGCCCACCTGGACCTGTCGATGCTGGCCGCCACCTTCCTGCTGGCGGTGGGCGCCACGCTGCTGGCCGGCCTGCTGCCCGCCTGGCGCGCCTGCCAGGTCACTCCCGCCCTGCAACTGAAGAGCAATTGACATGGACATCCTGCCGATTCTTTCGACGTTGCGCCGCCACAAGATCACCGCGCTGCTGGTGGTGCTGGAGATCGCGCTGACCTGCGCCATCGTCTGCAACGCCGTGTTCCTGATCAGCCAGCGGCTGGAACGCATGAAAATGTTCAGCGGCGTGGCCGAGCACGAACTGGTGCAGGTGCAGGCCTACGGCATCGGCAAGAGCACCGATGCCAGGGCGCACGCCCAGGAAGACCTCGCGGCGCTGCGCCAGATCCCGGGCGTGAAGTCGGTGGCGCTGGTCAACGAGGTGCCGTTCACCAACAGCTCGTGGAACACCAGCATCAAGCTCGACCCGGACCAGAAGCTGCCCACCCTCAACGCCACCCAGTACTTCGGCGAGAACATCGTTTCGACCTTCGGGGCGAAGCTGGTCGAGGGCCGGGATTTCAACCCGGACGAGTACCTTGAGTTCCGCCAGGTCCAGCGCGACGAGAAGCTGCAGAAGAAGCTCGCCGGCATCGTCATCACCCGCGGCCTCGGCCAGAAGCTCTGGCCAGGCCAGAGCGCGCTCGGCAAGACGATCTACCTGGGCGACACGTCGGTGCGGGTGATCGGCGTGGTGGAGGGCCTGATCCGCCCGTCGCTGTTCAACGGCGACGACACGGCGCAATGGTCGATGGTGTTCCCGCTGCGCATGGACACCGACAACGCCAGCCGCTTCGTGCTGCGCACCGCGCCGCAGGACCGCGACCGCGTGCTGGCCGCGGCCGCCGTCACGCTGCGCAAGAACGATCCGCACCGGATCATCCTGGAGAAGAAGACGCTGGACGACATCCGCGCCGAGTTCTTCCAGGACGACCGCGCCATGGCCGGCCTGCTCGCCGGCGTGTGCATCGCGCTGCTGGTGGTGACTGCGCTGGGCATCGTCGGCCTGGGCAGCTTCTGGGTCGCGCAGCGGCGGCGGACCATCGGCGTGCGCCGCGCGCTCGGCGCGACTCGCCGCAACATCCTCAACTACTTCCAGACGGAGAACTTCCTGCTGGCGACGATCGGCATCGCGCTGGGCATGGTGCTGGCCTACGGCATCAACCTGTTCCTGATGCTGCACTACGAACTGCCGCGGCTGCCGGCCTATTACTTCCCGGTCGGCGCGATCGCGCTGTGGCTGATCGGGCAGGTGGCGGTGCTCGGCCCGGCCCTGCGCGCCGCTGCCGTGCCGCCCGTGGTGGCGACGCGCTCGGTATGAATCTTTATCCCTCTCCTGGAGATTTTCGATGCGATGGTTGACCGCGACATGCTGTGGCCTGTTTCTGACGCTCTCGGGCGTCGTCGTCGGCAGTGCCGCCGCCCGGGAGGCACCGGACGCCGGTGAATCGGCCAGGACGCTGTCGCGCCAGGAAGTGACCGGCGTCCTTGCGCAGAGCCGGCGGATCGTCTCGCCCAACGGCATCGAGGAGCTGCGCAAGGTCCGCATCGGCGGCATCGACCAGTGGCTGTCCGTCCGCGGGCGCGACCGGCGCAATCCGATCCTGCTGGTGCTGCACGGCGGTCCGGCCTCGCCGTTCCTGCCCATCGCCTACACCTACCAGTCGCCCTGGGAGGACTACTTCACCGTCGTGCAGTGGGACCAGCGCGGCACCGGCAAGACCTATGCCTCCAACAGCGAGGCGCAAATGGCGCCGGGCATGACCATCGAAGGCATGGCCGACGATGCCTCGCAGGTGGTGCAGTACCTGCGCCGGCACTACGGCAAGCAGAAGATCTTCCTGCTCGGCCATTCCTGGGGCACGGTGCTGGGCACGATGCTGGCCCAGCGGCACCCGGAATGGTTCCACGCGTACATCGGCGTCGGCCAGGTAGTGAACGTGCGCAGGAACGAAGCGATGGGTTACGACTTCGCCTTGCAGCAGGCGAGGGCGCACGGCAATGTCGAGGCGGTCAAGGCGCTGGAGGGGATCGCACCCTACCCGGGCGACGTGCCGATGACCATCGGGCGCATTGCCGTGCGCAGCAAGTGGGAGACCTACTACGGCGGCCTCGCCTTCGGTCGCGACAGCTTCGCCTTCGATGCCGATGCGGAGACGCTCTCGCCCGACTACAGCCAGCGCGACCTCGAAGCGATCGGCAAGGGCAGCCTGTTCACGCTGCATCGCCTACTGCAGCCGCTGATGGACGTCGACTTCGACCACACCACGCAGTTCGCCTGTCCCGTGCTGCTGTTCGTCGGCGCGCACGACCAGACCACGTCGCATGTGCTGGCCGAGCAGTGGTTCGATCACCTCCAGGCGCCCTGGAAGCGCCTGGTGGTGTTCGCCGATTCGGCGCACATGGTGATGCAGGAACAGCCGGGACGCTTCCTGGTGCACCTGGTGAACGACGCACTGCCGCTGGCACAACGCGCAGGCGACGCCGCGCCGGGTGAAACCACCCGCTAGGGCAAACGGAGCTGCCTATGAAAATCCAGAACGCCAGCCACGCAAGCGCCGGCCGGGGCCGACGACGCACAGTGGCGCACGCCATTCAACCAGGCTGTCGCGCAGTTCCTGCGCGGCAGCGGCGCCACGCCCGGCGGAAAGGGCCGATGAACACCGTGGCGCGCGGTCGCGCCGACGAACCGATGGAGTGATCGATGTTTGCCTATTACCTCGACCTCGCCCTGCGCAGCCTGAAGCGCAACAAGGCGCTCACCGCACTGATGGTGCTCGCCATCGCGGTGGGCATCGGCGCCAGCATGACCACGCTGACGGTGATGCACCTGCTCTCCGGCGATCCGATGCCGGGGCGCAGCGCCATGCTGTTCTATCCGCAGGTGGACCCGAGCGACGATCACCGATCGGACAGCCAGCCGCTCGATGTCATGGATTACCGCTCCGCGGTGGATCTGTGGAGTGCGCATCGCGCGGACCGCCAGGCGCTGATCGCCAGCGCAGGGCTCAAGCTGCGCGCGCCGGGCGTGAACCTGCCGCCGCAGATGGCGCGAGTGCTCTCCACCACCAGCGACTTCTTCCCGATGTTCGCCGTGCCGCTGCGCTACGGAAGCGCGTGGACGCCAGCGGACGATACGCGACGTTCCCGTGTGGCGGTGATCTCCTCCGACCTCAACAACAGGCTGTTCGGTGGTACCAACTCGGTCGGCCGGACCCTGCGGCTGAAGGATGCGGACGTGCGCATCGTCGGCGTGCTGGCGCCGTGGCGGCCCTCGCCGCAGTTCTACGACGTGGCGGGTGGGCGCTTCTCGGAGGGCAAGACCTCGTCCTTCTACTCGAAGCCGGAAGATGTCTTCATGCCCTTCAGCACGGCGCAGGACGTCGCCGGCAACGACTTCAACGTGTTCACCTGCTGGGGCGACCTCGCGGCGCTCAAGCACCTGCAGACCGCGCCCTGCGTATGGGTGGCGCTATGGGTGCAACTGGATGACGCGGCGAAGGTCGCCGGCTACCGGCGCTTCGTGGCCGACTACGCCGCGCAGCAGAAGGCGCTCGGCCGCTTCGTGCACGGGGACAACACCCGCATGATGGACCTCATGCAGTGGCTGGACTTCAACCACGTCGTGCCCAGCGACGTGCGGCTGCAGGTGGTGCTGGCGTTCGCGTTCCTGCTGATCTGCCTGTGCAACACGGTGGGCCTGCTGCTGGCCAAGTTCCTGCGCCGCAGTGGCGAAATCGGCGTGCGTCGCGCGCTCGGCGCCAGCCGTGGCGCGGTATTCGCGCAGTGCCTGGTGGAAGCGGGAATGATCGGCCTGCTCGGCGGCATCGGCGGCTGGCTGCTGACCTTGCTGGGCCTGTGGCTGGTGCGTCGCCAGCCGGTCGAGTACGCCGACCTGGCGCACCTGGACGGCGGCATGTTCCTGGCCACCTTCGTGCTGGCGGTGCTGGCCAGCCTGCTCGCCGGCCTGGTGCCCGCGCTGCGGGCCAGCCGCGTCACGCCCGGCCTGCAACTGAAAACGCTTTGATGCGACCGCGCTGGCGGTTGCACTCCTGATAGGAGACCTAAGGAACCATGCAGATACAACCTGTCCTTGCCGCATTGCGCCGCCACCGCCTGGCCACGCTGCTGATCGTCATGGAGATCGCGCTGGCCTGTGCGGTGCTCTGCAACGCCTGTTTCCTGATCGCCGACCGCGTGCAGCAGACCGGCCTGCAAAGCGGCGTCGACGAGAACTCGCTGGCGGAGCTGACGCTCACCGGCTTCGATCCGGCGCAGGCGACCGACCTCAACGCACGCGTGCTCGACGGGCTGCGCGCGATTCCCGGCATGCAGTCGGTCAGCGTGATCAACGCGGTGCCGTTCGGGCAGCACGCCGGCACCGCCGGCATCAAGCTGAGCCGGGACGCGCAGAAGTCCGCCGGCGTCGTCGACTTCTACGTGGGCGGCCCGGGCAGCTTCGAGGCGCTGGGCCTGCGCGTGGTATCCGGCCGCGGGCCGCAGGCGACCGACATGAGCGCGGTCGCCGACTTCCTGCCCAAGAGCGCTCCGGTGCTGGTGACCCGCGCACTCGCAGTGCACCTGTGGCCGGGCGCCGATCCGCTCGGCCAGGTGATCTGGTGCGCCGACCGGCCGTACCGCGTGATGGGCGTAGTGGACCACCTGGCGCGGCCGAGCGGCGGCGAGGGCGGTCCCGAGACGCGGGAGTGGTCGGTGTTCGTGCCGGCCTTGCCCGGGGAGAATCTCGCCGGCGTCTACCTGCTGCGCGCCGCGCCGCAGCAGCTCGACCGCGTGCTCCGCGATGCGCGCGCGCGGATCGCCAAAATCGCTCCGGAAGTGGTGGTCGACAGCCAGGAGAGCCAGACCCTGCCGCAGCTTCGCGACCGCTATTTCCGCGACGACCGCGCCATGGCCGGCATGCTGATCGGCGTGATCGTGGCACTGCTGCTGGTGACCGCGCTGGGCATCGTCGGCCTGACCAGCTTCTGGGTGGCGCAGCGGCGCAAGCAGATCGGCGTGCGCCGCGCGCTGGGCGCCACCCGCGGCGACATCCTGGGTTATTTCCAGACCGAGAACTTCCTGATCGTCAGCTTCGGCATCGGGCTCGGCATGCTGCTCGCCTTCGGCATCAACCTCCTGCTGATGACCCAGTACGAACTGCCGCGCCTGCCGCTGCTGTACCTGCCGATCGGCGCGCTGGTGCTGTGGGGCCTGGGCCAGGCGGCCGTGCTGGCGCCGGCGCTGCGCGCCGCGGCGGTGCCGCCGGTGGTGGCGACGCGGAGCGTGTGACCTTTCGCTCCCTCCCCGGACGGGCGAGAGAGCCAAGCCAGGAGTACAGGGAATGTTCGCCTACTACCTCGACCTTGCCCTGCGCAGCCTCAGGCGCAGCCCCATCCTCACCGGCCTGATGGTGCTGGCGATCGGCCTGGGCATCGGCGCCAGCATGACCATGCTGACGGTGCTGCACGTGATGACCCGGGATCCGCTGCCGGCGCTCAGCAGCCAGCTCTACTACCCGCACCTGGACCCGCTGCCGAAGAACTATCCCACCGACAAGGAATGGGGCGACCCGAGCGACAACTTCACCTGGCCCGACGCGATGGCACTGCTCAAGGCCCATCGCGCGGACCAGCAGGCGGCCATGGCCGGCGGCCGGGCGCTCGTATGGCCGGTGAAGGCCGGCCGCCTGCCGTTCCGGGTCGAGGGGCGCTATGCCACCGCCGGCTTCTTCGAACTGTTCGGACTACGCCTGGAACAAGGCCACGGGTGGACGGCGGACGACGACGAGGCACGCGCGAGGGTGGTGGTGCTCAGCCACGCGCTGGCCATCCAGTTGTTTGGACGTACCGACGTGGTGGGGCGCATGGTGAGGCTGGGCGATGCTTCGTTCCAGGTGGTCGGCGTGTCCGCCGACTGGGCGCCACAGCCGCAGTTCTATGCCGATGCGTCCAGCAAGGGCAATTACGGTGGCGCTGACCGCTTCTTCCTGCCCTTGGCCACGGCGCTTGACCTGAACATGGGCGTCAGCGGCAACCAGGCAAGCTGGAAGGAGGGCGGCAAGACCAGCGGTGCCTATACCTGGCTGCAGGTATGGGTACGCTTGAAGGACGCCTCGCAGGTGCGCGCCTACCGCCAGTTCCTCGTCGACTACTCGGCGGAGCAGCAGCGGCTGGGTCGGTTCGAACGTTCGCCGCGGAACGCGAAGCTGTATTCGCTGATGGACTGGCTCACGCACCAGAAGCTCGTGCCTGGCGACCTGCGCCTGCAGCTCTGGCTTGCGGTGGGCTTCCTGGTCGTCTGCCTGGTGAACATCGTGGCGCTGCTGCTGGCCAAGTTCCTGCGCCGCAGCGGCGAGGTGAGCGTGCGCCGCGCGCTGGGCGCGCGGCGGCGCGACGTATTCGTGCAGTTCGGCGTCGAATCGGCGCTGGTGGGCACGCTCGGCGGGGTACTGGGCATAGCCGTCGCGCAGATGGGGCTGTGGAGCGTGCGCCATCGCCCGGACAGCTACGCCCATGTCGCGCACATGGATCTTTCGATGCTGGCCCTGACCGTACTGCTCGCGATCGCCGGCAGCGTGCTGGCCGGCCTGTTGCCGGCCTGGCGTGCCTCCCGTGTCGCGCCTGCCCTGCAACTGAAAGCGCAGTGAGGATGTCCGCCATGTCTTTGCGCCCGATCCTTTCCAGCCTGCGCCACCACAAGCTCACCGCGGGCCTGCTCGTGCTGCAGGTGGCCCTGACCCTGGCGATCGTCGCCAACGCTGCGTTCATGGTGGCCCAGCGCGTGCAGCGCATCCGGACGCCGAGCGGTCTGGCCGAGAAGGAGCTGTCGCTGATCCGCGTCGAGGGCACGGTCAAGGACGAGAACCACCAGGCCCGCCAGGCCGCCGACCTCGATGCGCTCCGCCGGATTCCCGGAGTGAAGGCGGCCGTGGTGGTCGGCTGGGCGTTGCCCTTCAGCAGCAACGTGAACAGCTATGGCATCTGCCCCAGCGAGGAGGCGCTCAAGCGCGCCATGGCGGCAAACAGCCTCGACCACACCGGTTGCCTGTCGATCGACACCTACAGTGGCGGTCCCGGGTACCTTGCGGCGCTCGGACTGCGCGTGATCGCAGGCCGCGATTTCACCGACGAAGAATACGTCACCGGCGACGTGTCCGCGATCCTGCTTACCCGTGCCGCCGCGAAGAAGTTCTTCCCGGGCAAGGACCCGCTCGGGCAGATGGTCTACGCCGGCCATCACGGCAGTCGCGTGGTGGGCATCGTGAGCGACACCGTCCGCCCCATGCTGCGTGGCGACGGCAGCGACGGCGAGGTCATGTTCTGGCCCCAATTGCCTGACGGCAACGAGGCGACCTACCTGCTGCGCAGCGCGCCGGGCGATCGCGACCGCGTGCTCGCCGCGGCCGCCCGGATGTTGCAGGCGGTGGATCCCAACCGCCTGATTCCCGAGGATGGGCGCCGCACCTATACGCAGATGCGCGATGCGTACTTCGAGCGCGACAGCACCATGATCGGCTTGCTGCTGGCCGCGGCGCTGGGCCTGCTGTTCGTGACTGTCCTGGGCATTGCCGGCCTGGCCAACTTCTGGGTGCAGCAGCGCACGCGCACGATCGGCATCCGCCGCGCGATCGGCGCCACGCGGGCGGACATCCTGCGCTACTTCCAGGCCGAGAACTTCCTGATCGTCGGCGGCGGCGTGCTGCTGGGCATGTTGCTGGCGGTGGTGCTCAACCTGCTGCTGATGAGCCGTTACGAACTGCCGCGCCTGCCGCTGTGGTACCTGCCGCTGGGCGCGCTGGCGTTGTGGGCGCTGGGCCAGTTGTCCGTGCTGGCGCCGGCGCTGCGCGCCTCGCGCGTGCCGCCGGTGGTGGCGACGCGGTCGGTATGACGGGCGTCGCGCCGGCGCCTGCGCCGCCGTGGCGGGGGGACGCCCGGCACGCACGAGTGCGGCGGGCCGGGTAGGCTATGGCCTGCGGCGCAACCGCGTCGCATCCGTATGGCAACCTTTTGGCGTGGAGATGCATCCATGCCGTCATGTGCAGGAAAAAGATGCGAACCGTCCTGATCATTGATGACAACCCTTCGGTAGGCGAGGCGTTGTCGCTGCTGCTGTCGCTGCACGACATCCGCCCGCTGATCGCGCTGACGCCGCAGGAAGGGCTGGCGATGCTCGACCGCGAGCTGGTCGACGTGGTGATCCAGGACATGAACTTCACCGCCGACACCACCTCGGGCGAGGAAGGCGTGGCGCTGTTCCGCGCCATCCGCCAGCGCCACACCGACCTGCCGGTGGTCCTGCTGACCGCCTGGACGCACCTGGAGACCGCCGTGGAACTGGTCAAGGCCGGCGCCGCCGACTACCTGGCCAAGCCATGGGACGACACCAAGCTGCTGGCCACGGTGGAGAACCTGCTGGAGCTGTCCGAGTCGACCCGCGAGGTCAACCGCACACGCCGCGAGCGCCGCCGCCGCCGCGAGGTGCTGCGCCAGACCTACGACCTGGACGGACTGGTGTTCGCCTCCGACGCGATGGCGCAGACCCTGGAGCTCGCCTGCCAGGTCGCCCGCTCGCACGTGCCGGTGCTGATCACCGGGCCCAACGGCGCGGGCAAGGAGCGCATCGCCTGCATCGTCCACGCGAACTCGTCGGTGAAGCACGGGCCGTTCGTGGCGGTGAACTGCGGCGCGCTGCCGGGCGAGCTGATCGAGGCGGAGTTGTTCGGCGCCGACGCGGGCGCCTATACCGGCGCCAACAAGGCGCGCGAAGGCCGCTTCGAGCTGGCCGACGGCGGCACCCTGTTCCTGGACGAGATCGGCAACCTGCCGCTGCCGGGGCAGGTGAAGCTGCTGCGCGTGCTGGAGACTGGGCAGTTCGAGCGCCTGGGCTCGGGCCGCACGCGGCAGGTCAAGGTGCGCGTGCTTTCGGCGACCAACGCCGACCTCAAGGCGATGGTGCGTGCCGGAACGTTCCGCGAGGATCTCTATTACCGCCTCAACGTGATCGAGGTGAACCTGCCGCCGTTGTCCGAGCGCAGCGACGACATCGTGCCGCTGGCCGAGTACTTCCTCGACGGCCGCGCCGAGCTGGGCGACGCCGCGCGCGAGGCGCTGGCGAGCTATCCCTGGCCCGGCAACGTGCGCGAGCTGAAGAACGCGATCGAGCGCGCGGCGCTGCTCGCCACCGACGGCGTGGTCACCCCGCAGTTGCTCAACCTGCCGCAGCACACCCCCACGGTGGCGCGCAACCTGGACGAACCCAGCCGCGAGGCGGTGGAAACCGCGCTGCAGCGGGCCGACGGCGTGGTCAGCCGCGCCGCGCAGGCGCTGGGCCTGTCGCGCCAGGCGCTGTACCGGCGGATGGAGCGCTACGGGCTGGCCACCAGCGCGTAGGGCCGACTGAAGCCCACCCGACGTATCCCTTGCGAACCGTGCGTTTCGGCGGTTGCCGGCGCGGGAGTGGCGCGGGATGATCGGTGCCCGTCCCCAAGGAGCAGGAATCATGCGTATCCAGGTCGTCGTGCTTGCCTCGTTGCTGGTCGCCGCCGCGGCCCATGCGCAGTCGGTGCCGTCCGCCAGCCGCGCCAGCGACAGCTGGGACGCTCCGGCGCCGGCGTCCACGGCAAGCTACCGCGATGCCACCGCGCTGCCGGGGTCGAAGGCCAAATCGTCCCCGTTCAAGTTCAAGGAACGCGGCGACCGCGAGCCGTTGCTGCCGGGCAACGCGGCGCGGGAGCATTCGGGCAAGGCCGCGGTGGGCACCATGGGCAGCATGGACGCCAACGGCCGTCCGGCGGTCAGTTGCCCGCAGACGCCGATGGATCCTGCGTGCCACTGAGCCACCAGGCCCGCCGCCGGAGCTACGCATGCAACTGAGATCGCTGCAGGTCCGGCTGAGCGGGCTGCTGATGCTGGCCGGGCTGAGCGGTGCGCTGGTCTACGCCGGCATCACCCAGTGGCCGGTACCGCAACTGCTTTCCTGGCTGCGACACGACCCGCGGCTGGGCGTCCATCTGCCGACCTTGCCGGGCACGTCCGGTGGCCTGCTGGCGAGCCTGCTGGTGCTGCTGCCGCTCGCGCTCTGGCTGGGCGGGCAGGTGATGGCGCCGATCCGCCGCCTGTTGCGTGCGCTCGAGGGTGCGGTGGCGAGCTACCGCGACGGTGATTTCAGTTTTTCCATTTCCGCCGACCGCCGCGACGAGCTCGGCGAGCTGATCCGCATGCACAACGCGCTGGGCCAGACCCTGCGCGAGCAGCGCCAGCACCTGGTCCAGCGCGAGCTGCTGCTGGACACGGTGGTGCAGCACACGCCGGTGTCGCTGGTGCTGGCCAACACGCAGGGGCGCGTGGCCTACGCCAACATCGCGGCGCGGCATCTGTTCAACGAAGGGCGCAGCCTCAATGGGCTGGACTTCGGCGAGCTGCTGCTCAACGTGCCCGAGACGCTGCGGCGCGCGGTGGAAAGCGGCGAGGATGCGCTGCTCAGCGTGCCTATGGACGGCGCCGACGAAACCTTCCACCTGTCGCAGCGGCTGTTCCGGCTGCAGGGACGGCCGCACAAGCTGTACTCGTTCCGCCGCATGACGCGCGAGCTGTCGCGGCAGGAAGTGGCGACGTGGAAGCGGGTGATCCGCGTGATCAGCCACGAGCTCAACAACTCGTTGGCGCCCATCTCCTCGCTGGCGCACTCCGGCGCGGAACTGGCTCGGCGCGGCGACATGGCGCGGCTGCCCGGCGTGTTCGCCACCATCGGCGAACGTGCGCGCCACCTGCACGGCTTCATCGCCGGCTACGCCAGCTTCGCCAAGCTGCCCACGCCGCAGCCGCAACCGATCGACTGGCAGGCCTTCCTGGACAGCCTGGCACTGCACTGCCGCTACCGGCTGGTGGGTAGCGTGCCAGCGGAGCCGGGCTGGTTCGACAAGGCGCAGATCGAGCAGGTGCTGATCAACCTGATCAAGAACGCGCACGAGGCCGGCGGCGCGGAGGACGGCGTCACGCTGGCGCTGGCGCAGGTCGGCCACGACTGGCGCATCGAGGTGGCCGACCGCGGCCCCGGCATGAGCGAGACCGTGCTGGCACAGGCGCTGCTGCCGTTCTATTCGACCAAGCGCTCGGGCACAGGCCTGGGCCTGGCGCTGGCGCGCGAGATCACCGAGGCGCACGGCGGCCGCATCACGCTGGCCAACCGCGAGGACGGCGGCCTGCGCGTGAGCCTGCTGCTGCCCGTGCGGGTCGCGTAGCGGCTTCCGGCGGCGCGGGCGCAGGCCGCTCCCCTATACTGGCTGCTCAGCCACGGGAGGGAATTCATGGGCAGCATCGTGATCGGCGTCGTCATCATCCTGCTGGCGATCATCGTGATCGCCAAGCTGGTGCGCATCGTGCCGCAGGGCTACGAATGGACGGTGGAAACCTTCGGTCGCTACACGCGCACGCTGAGCCCCGGCCTACATTTCCTGATCCCGTTCTACCAGGCCGTCGGCGCCAAGATGAACATGATGGAGCAGGTGCTGGACGTGCCTTCGCAGGACGTCATCACCAAGGACAACGCGGTGGTGCGCGTGGACGGCGTGGTGTTTTACCAGGTGCTGGACGCGGCCAAGGCGGCCTACGAGGTGGCCAACCTGGAGCAGGCTTCGCTGGCGCTGGTGATGACCAACATCCGCACCGTGCTGGGCTCGATGGACCTGGACGAGTCCCTGAGCAAGCGCGACACGATCAACGCGCAGTTGCTGCGCGTGGTCGACGAGGCGACCCATCCGTGGGGCGTCAAGGTCAACCGCATCGAGATCAAGGACATCGCGCCGCCGCGCGACCTGGTCGATGCGATGGCCAAGCAGATGAAGGCCGAGCGCGAGAAGCGTTCGAACATCCTGGAGGCCGAGGGCTTCAAGCAGGCGGCGATCCTCAAGGCCGACGGCGAAAAGCAGAGCGCGATCCTGGCTGCCGAGGGCAAGAAGGAAGCGGCGTTCCGCGAGGCCGAGGCGCGCATCCGCCTGGCCGAGGCCGAGGCCGAGGCGACCAAGATGGTTTCCGACGCGATCGCCAACGGCAACCTCAACGCGCTCAACTACTTCGTCGCCAACAAGTACGTCGAGGCGCTGAAGGAGATCGCACATTCGCCCAACCAGAAGATGCTGCTGCTGCCGATGGAGGCGACCGGCATCATCGGCTCGCTGGCCGGCATCGCGGAGCTTGCGAAGGAGTCGCTGTCGCAGCAGGTGACGAAGGCGGTGCCGCCGCCGCGCTGAGGCGGGGGCCTCCCCATCCGCCTGTCGGCACCTTCCCCCGCAGGCGGGGGAAGGATCATTTGGTGACGCTCGAGGTTCGATCCGCGCGTTTCGGCGAGGTCTGAAGCTTCGATCCTTCCCCCGTTCCACGGGGGAAGGTGCCCGAAGGGCGGATGGGGGCAACCTTGCCGTACGCACCGAGCTTGCCGCCGTTTCACGCAAACGACACCATCGCCACACGCCAACCCGGAGTCCCGCATGTTCTCCACCCTCGCAACCCATCACCTGTGGTGGCTGCTGGCCCTGCTGCTGATCGCGCTGGAGGTCGCCCTGCCGGGCTACTTCCTGCTGTGGATCGGCATCGGCGCGGGCGCCACCGGCGTGCTGGTCTGGCTGATGCCCGGCATGTCGCTGCTGGCGCAGGCGATCGCCTTTGCGGCGCTGGCCTTCGTGTCGTGCGCGATCTACGCCTACGGGCTGCGTCCCAGGCTGCGGCGTGGTGACGCCGCCGGCGAGCAGCTCAACCGCCGCGGCGCGCAGATGGTCGGCCAGCGCTACGTGCTGGTCGAGCCGATCGTCAACGGTCGCGGCAAGGCGCGCGTGGGCGATGGTGCATGGCTGGTCAACGGACCGGACCTGCCGCTGGGTGCCACCGTCGAGGTGGTCGGCGTCGAGGGCAACACGCTGCAGGTACGGCCCGCCGCATGAGCGCGGCCGGCAAGGCGGCGCAGGCGCCGTTCGACACGCGCATCGCCTTCCTGGTGGAGCTGGCGCGCCGGCTGCACCAGTACGGCACCTCGGCGCCGCGCCTGGAGATGGCGGTCGCCGGCGCGGCGCAGCAGTTGGGCGTGATCGCCGACGTCTGGTCCAGCCCCACCGCGATCATCGTTTCCTTTGCCGAGACCGGGCGCGGCGAGGAGGGCCTGGCCCAGGTCACCCAGGTGATACGGCTGGCGCCCGGCGACGTGAACCTGGCACGCCTGTGCGAAGCCGACGCGATCGCCGACCGGGCGATCGCCGGCGAGCTCGGCCTGCGCGAAGGCTTCCGCCTGCTGCGCGAGCTCGGCCGCCCGGAAACGCGCCGCGCGCAGGCGGGCGTGGTCGGCAGCTACGGCCTGTCGGCGGCGAGCGTGGCGGCGCTGTTCCTGCACAGTTCCTGGGCCGACCTGCTGGTAGCCGGCGCGATCGGCCTGGTGATCGGCGTGATCACCGTGCTCTCGGCGACACGCCCACGGCTGGCAGCGGCGAGCGAGGCGATCAGCGCGCTGGTGGCGACCGCCGGCGCGATCCTGGTCAGCGCGTTCGTGGTGCCGCTGGCGATCAAGTCGGTGGTGCTGGCCGCGCTGATCGTGCTGGTGCCGGGCATGTCGCTGACCACCGCGGTGCGCGAGATCTCCAGCCAGCACCTGACCTCGGGCATGGCACGCATGGGCGGCGCCATCGCGACGCTGCTCAAGCTCACCTTCGGCACCGTGGCGGCCAGCCAGCTTTGCGCGGCCTTCGGCATCCATCCCGGCACCTACGCGCTGCCGCCGCTGCCGCGCTGGATGGACTGGCCCTCGCTGCTGGTCGGTGCGCTGGGATTCGCGATCCTGTTCCGCACTGCGCGGCGCGACTGGGCGGTGGTGGTGGCCGCGGTGTTCGTCGGCTACCTGGCCACGCGCTGGGGCGGCCTGCTGTCGACGGCGATCGCCGGCGCACCGTTCGGCGTGTTCCTCGGCGGCCTGCTGCTGGGCGCCATGGCCAACCTTTACGCGCGCTACCTGCACCGGCCCGGCGCGGTGGTGCGCGAGCCGGGCATCATCCTGCTGGTGCCGGGCAGCGTCGGCTTCCGCAGCGTGTCCTACCTGTTCGAGCGCGACACCACGCTGGGCATGGACAGCCTGATCCTGCTGGTCACGCTGCTGATCTCGCTGGTGGCGGGCCTGCTGTTCGGCGATCTGCTGGTATCGCCGAGGCGTTCGCTCTGAGCTTCGTCGGCACCGCTCTTGCGGCGCGCGTAGAGCAAACAGGCGGTGTACGCGCTGGTGGCCGACCGGCTCCCTCTCCCCGCCGGGGAGAAGGGTTGGGGTGAGGGGCCGGGGCTCGCCTCGACCCTCGTTCAGGCGACGAACCGGCTTTCAGTCGCCGGCGTCCTCGTCCTCGACGCCCGCGTCCCCCTGCTGCAGTTCCTTCAACAACTGGAAGATCTCCCGGTACGCCCGCGGCGGCTTGTTCGCCGCGCGCTCGCTGCGTGCCTGGCGGACCAGCGAGCGCAGGTGCTGGCGGTCGATGGCCGGGTGTTCGGCGATCAGTTCGGCGGCGGCCTCGTCATCCTCCAGCAGGCGCTCGCGCAGGGCCTCCAGCCGGTGCATCGCCGCCGTCTCCTGGCGCTGGCGCTCGCGGTTCTCGCCGAGCTCGGCGCGCACGCTGTCGAATACCTCGTCTTCGTGGCGGCGCATCTTCTTCGCCAGGAACGCGAGCTGGCGCTTGCGCGCGATGTGCGAGCTGATGCGCCGCACGTTGGCGATCTCGTCGCGCACGTCCTCGGGCAGGTCGAGCTTGGCCAGGCGGCTGGGCGGCAGCTCCACGAGCTGGGTGGCGAGCGCCAGCACCGCCAGCGCCTCGCGGCGCTGCTGGGTGCGGCTGGGACCGTAGTCCTGCTCGTCGAGTTCGGTCTGGTTGCGGCTGCGGCTCGGGCTCACGGCTGATCCATCGGGTCGGGGCTGGCGGTTTCCAGCGCGAAGCGGGGCACGGGTCGTCCGTCGACGGTGACGGTTTCGCCGAACATGGCGGCAGGCCGCACCCACAGGCCGTGCTCGCCGTAGAGCGCGCGGTACACCACCAGTTCCTCCAGCGTCTCGCTGTGGCGGGCGGTGCCCAGCACCTGGTAGCGCTGGCCCTTGTAATGTCGGTAGATGCCGGCGACCGGTGGCATGGCGCGCTCCTTTTGATTGCGCAGGGGCGACCCCATGTCGGGAAGTCGTGCGTTTTCGCGCCGCCCATTCTACCTGCCTGAAGGAAAGCCCCGTGAGTGCAGCCGCCCTGTCCGCCGACACCAGCCACCAGGAACTCGACCGCCTGGCCGAGCTCGCCGAGGATGTGATCCGCCGCGCGCGCGCCGCCGGCGCCAGCGCGGCGGAAGTGGCGGCGAGCGTGGACAGCGGGCTCAACGTGAACGTGCGCCTGGGCGAGGTGGAGACCGTCGAGCACACGCGCGACCGCGGCTTCGGCCTGACCGTGTACTTCGGCCAGCGCAAGGGCACCGCCAGCACCGCCGACCTCAACGCGGCCTCGGTGCAGGCGACCATCGACCAGGCCTGCGCGATCGCGCGCTACACCGAGGCCGATCCGGCCGCCGGCCTCGCCGATCCGGCGCGCATGGCGACCGCATTCCCCGATCTGGACCTGTGGCATCCGTGGCATGTGGATACCGCCGAGGCGATCGAGCTGGGCCAGCGGATCGAGGCGGCCGGCCGCGCGCACGCGGGCATCACCAATTCCGACGGCGCCGCCGTGCAGGCCGGGCAGACGCTGTCGGTCTACGCCAATTCGCACGGTTTCCTCGGGCGCGAGCGCGCCACGCGGCATGCGCTCTCGCTCTCGCTGATCGCCGGCGAGGGCGATGGCATGCAGCGCGACTACTGGTACGACTCCGTCCGCGACGCCAACGACTTCATGAGCGCGCAGGCGCTGGGCGACAAGGCGGCCGAGCGCACGTTGGCGCGGCTGAACTCGCGCAGCCTGGGCACGCGCCAGTGCCCGGTGCTGTTCGTGCCGGAGCTCGCGCGCGGGCTGATCGGCCACCTGGTCAGCGCGGTGAGCGGCGGCGCACTGTACCGGCGCGCCAGCTTCCTGCTCGACCATGCCGGCAAGCAGGTGATGCCCGAATGGCTGAACATCGTCGAGCGCCCGTTCCTGCCGCGTGGCATGGGCTCGGGTGCGTTCGATGCCGAAGGCGTGGCCACCGCCGACAGCGCGCTGGTCGAGAACGGCGTGCTCGCCCGCTACATCCTGGGCAGCTACTCGGCGCGCAAGCTGGGACTGGAATCGACCGGCAACGCCGGCGGCATCCACAACCTGCTGGTCGAGCCCGGCCAGGACGACTTCGCCGCGCTGCTCGAGCGCATGGGCACCGGCCTGGTGGTCACCGAGGTGATGGGGCAGGGGGTGAGCACGCTGACCGGCGATTACTCGCGTGGCGCGGCCGGCTTCTGGGTCGAAGGCGGCCAGATTGCCTACCCGGTCGAGGAAATCACCATCGCCGCCAACCTGCGCGACATGTTCGCGGGCATCGTGGCGGTGGGCAGCGACGTGGACCGGCGCGCGCAGATCCTGACCGGTTCGATCCTGCTCGAGCGGATGACGGTGGCCGGCCAGTAGCACCACTTTCCTATGGCAACGCCGCGCGGCTTTGCTAGCATCGCCGCACCGGCACCGGGCCGGCGTCCCGAAGGCCACAGGAGACACGCATGAGTGTTCCACCCGATTCCGTCGTCCCGCCCCCGCCGCCCACCGGCGAGCCGGTGCCGCCGCCCGAGCCGCTGGATTCGGCCGGCATGCCCAGCCACGAGGAGCGCCAGTGGGCGCTGTTCGCGCACCTTTCCGCCTTGCTCGGCGGCCTGCTCACTGGCGCCTTCGCCGGCCTGGGCTGCTTCATCGGGCCGCTGGTCATCTGGCTGGTCAAGAAGGACACCATGCCCTTCGTCGACGACCAGGCCAAGGAAGCGCTGAACTTCAACATCACCCTGGCCATCGTCGGCGTGGTGCTCTTGCTGCTGACGCTGGTCACCTTCGGCTTCGGCGCGCTGCTGACGGTGCCGATCGGCATCCTGGTCGGCATCGCCTGGCTGGTGTTCACCATCATCGCCGCGGTCAAGGCGAACGAAGGGGAGCGCTACCGCTATCCCTTCACGCTGCGGCTGATCAAGTAGACGCGAGGCGGGCTCCGGCCCGCTTCTGCTTTTCAGGGGAACGGGTGGTGGCTGAGGCTCGCCACCCGACTTCAGTGCGTGCGGTTGGCGGCGTAAAGCGCAAGCTCTTCGAGCAGGTCCGCACGCGGTCCGAACGCGGCAATGGCCTCGAGCGCCGTGGCGGTGAGTTTCGCCAGCCGCGCGCGGGAGGCCTCCAGGCCGATGATCGAGGGGAAGGTCGGCTTGTCGGCCGCCGCATCCTTGCCGGCGGTCTTGCCGATCACCGCCGATTCGCCTTCCACGTCGAGGATGTCGTCGCGCACCTGGAAAGCCAGGCCGACGGCGGTGGCGTAGCGGTCCAGCATGGTCAGCGCCGGGGCATCGGCGCCGGCGGCGAGCGCGCCCAGTTGCACGGACGTGCGGATCAGCGCGCCGGTCTTGCAGGCGTGCATGTGCTCCAGCTCGGCCAGCGTCAACTTGCGGCCCACCGCGGAGAGGTCCAGCGCCTGGCCACCGGCCATGCCCTCGGCGCCGCAGGCGCGGCCGAGGACGCGCAGCATCTGCAGCGTGCGCGCGGCATCGGCGCCGGCATGCGGGTCGTGCGCGAGGATCTCGAAGGCGAGTGCCTGCAGCGCGTCGCCGGCCAGGATCGCCATCGCCTCGCCGTAGACCACGTGGCAGGTCGGGCGGCCGCGGCGCAACGCGTCGTCGTCCATCGCCGGCAGGTCGTCGTGCACCAGCGAGTAGGCGTGGATCAGCTCGACCGCACAGGCGGGCGCATCCAGCTCGACGCCCTCGCTGCCCAGTGCGTGGCCGGCGGCGTAGACCAGCAGCGGGCGCAGCCGCTTGCCGCCGCCGAGCACGGCGTAGCGCATCGCGCGGTGCAGTGCCAGCGGCGGCTGTTGCTCGGAGGGCAGCACGCGCGAAAGCGCGGCGTCGGCGCGCGCGGTCAGCGCGAGCAGGCGTGGGCCGAGTTGGGGCGGCGCGTCAGGGCTCGGATTCGAAAGGTTCGGCGTCGTCGGGCGCATCGGGATCGAGCAGCAGGCGCACGCGCAGCTCGGCCTTGTCCAGGGCCTGCTGGCAGTGACGGTAGAGGCCGATGCCGCGCTCGAAGGAGGCCAGCGATTCGTCCAGGCTCAGCTCGCCGCCTTCCATGCGTTCCACCAACTGTTCGAGCTCGTCCAGCGAGTGCTCGAAGTCGGCGACGGACGGGGTTTCCGCGGGGGTGGGAGCGGGATTGGCCATGGCCCGCAACGCTAGCGCAGCGGGGGTGGGGAATCAATGTTTTGCTGGTGTCGGCGGTGTTGTGGACCCTTCGACGCGACCATCGCAGGCACGCCTTCGAAGCGAACAGGTTGCGGTGCCTCGCCGTGTCGGGTCCTCAGCCGAACGGGTCCCGTTCCGCCTGGCGAGCCGGCCTCCAGCACAGGCGCGCGCCCAGTCCCTCGAAGAGGCTGGCGGCCCGTTCCGTCTGCCACAGGTCAGCTACCGCAATCAGCTCGCCGCCCGCGTAGAGCAGCGGGCACGCCTGGCGGCGCCATGGTGGCAGCGCCGCCTGCTGGAACAGGTCGCGCAATTCGCGGGTGTGCCGGTCGCCGGCAGGCCTGATGCGCTCGCCGCCGCGGCGCAGGCGCACGGTGAGCGGTGCGGCCAGCCGCGCGGGCGGATCGAGGACGAGGGTGCCACCGTCCGGCAGCTCCAGCGGTTCGCCGTGCCAGTCGGCCTGCCATTGCGGATCGACCGGGGCCCGTGGCGCCAGCGCCCACAGGCGCCCCTTCCAGATGTGCAGCTCGGTACCGCGCCAGCGCACGCACGGCTGCTGGCCGGCGCGGGCGGCACACTGGCGCTCGATCTGCCGGCGCTGCGCCGCAGTGGGTGCGCCCAGCCCGCGCGCGTGCAGCCAGTGGTCGAGCAGCGGCTCGCGCAACGCGGATTCGAGGGCCAGCCAGCCGTTCGCATCGAGGCTGCCGGTGGCCGGATCGTGCAGCACGTCGAGCGCCTCCAGCCAGCGCCGGCGCAGGCTCCCATCCGCGGCACGACAGAGCGCTGCGCTGTGCAGGATCGAGTCGACCGCGTGCGGGAAGTATCGCTGCAGGCGCGGCAGGATTTCGTGGCGCAGGTGGTTGCGCGCCAGCGCGGTGTCGCGGTTGGACGGATCGTCGACACAGGGCAGTCGGTGCGCCTGCACGTAGGCGCGCAGCACCTCGCGGGGCAGGTCGAGCAACGGTCGCCACAGCCATCCGGCACCGAGCGCGCGGGTTGCGCGCATGCCGCCCAATCCTTGCGGGCCAGCGCCACGCAGCAGCTTGAGCAGTACCGTCTCCGCCTGGTCGTCGCGGTGATGGCCCAGCAGCAGCCATTCGCCCGGCTGGATCGCTCGCGCGAAGGCGGCGTAGCGGACGTGGCGTGCCGCGGCTTCGAGACCTTCGCCGGATTCACGCGGCACGTCGACCTGTGCCACCTCGCAGGTGATGTCCAGCCTCGCGCAGAACGTCCGTGCCTGCGCCGCCCATTCGCCGCTGTCGGCGCACAGCCCGTGGTCCACGTGCAGCGCACGCAGGCCGCGGGCGCGCGCCTGCGGCAACGCGGCGAGCGCGTGCAGCAGGGCGGTGGAATCGGGCCCGCCGCTGAAGGCCACGCACAGCGGGCCGTCTGGGTGGGCGTCGAGGGCGTGGCGCAGCGCGTCGGGCAGCGTGCGCGAGCTACTCACGGGCGGCGGGCTTCTTCTTGTTGCGCACGTAGAGGTGCTTGCCGTTGCCGAGCTGGCGCTCCTCGGCCTGGAACAGGCCGATCGCGTTGACCAGGCCGCTCAGCTTGCCGTAGCCCCAGTTGCGCGAGTCGAACTCGGGCGCGCGCTTGCTGACCATGCTGCCTACCGCGCCAAGGCCCGCCCAGCCGGTGTCGTCGGCGGCATCCTCGATCGCGTTGCGCAGCAGGTTGACCAGGCGCGTATCCTGGCGCAGCTCCTGCGTGTTCAGGCGCTGCGCGGGTTCGGCGGGCTTCTCCTCGCCGCTGTCCGCCTCGCCGAGCACGTCGGTGTAGATGAAGCGGTCGCAGGCAGCGACGAAGGGGCCCGGCGTCTTGCGCTCGCCGAAACCGTAGACGGTCAGGCCTGACTCGCGGATGCGCCGCGCCAGCGTGGTGAAGTCGCTGTCGCTGGAGACGATGCAGAAGCCGTCGAAGCGGCCGGTGTAGAGCAGGTCCATCGCGTCGATGATCATCGCCGAGTCGGTGGCGTTCTTGCCCTTGGTGTAGCCGAACTGCTGGATCGGCTGGATCGACAGGGCGAGCAACTGGTCCTTCCAGCCGCGCAGGTGGTTGTCGGTCCAGTCGCCGTAGGCGCGCTTGACGTGGGCGGTGCCGTAGCGCGCGACCTCCGCCAGCAGGCCTTCGGCCAGCGTGGGCTGGGCGTTGTCGGCGTCGATCAGCACGGCGAGCTTGGCGTGGTCGGCCATGTGCAGGGCTCCAAGGATGGACCCGGATAGTAAACCGCGCGCGCAGCTTCCCTTGCAGAAGTGCACCTCTGCGCCGTCCCCGACCGCGCGCGAGGCGCGCCCTTGCGACGTCAGCGGCTGAAGTTGAGTTCGATGTCCAGGCCGCTGGGGTCGGTGAGGAACAGCTGCACCTGGGGCGGCTCGTCCACTTCGTCGACCTCGTAGGCCACCCCGGCGGCGTCCAGGCGGGCGCGGGTGGCGTCCAGGTCGGTGCAGGCGAAGGCCAGGTGGTTGAAGTGGCCGGTCGGCGCTGGCGCGGTGTCGCCGGGACCGGCGATGGTCAGATGCAGCACGTCGGTCTCGCCGGCGTACAGCCAGTAGCCGCGCGAGCCGGAGCGGAACGCCGGACGCAGGCCCTGGCGCAGGCCGATCAGGTCGATGTAGAAGCAGCGCAGGCGTTCGATCATCGCCTCGGGCGCGCGGATGTTCGCATGGGCGAGGCCGCGTACGCCGGTCACCGGCTTATTCCTGGTAGGCGCCGTAGCTGCGCAGGCGACGGTAGCGCTGCTCCAGCAGGTCGGGCTCGGCAATCGCCTCGAGCTCGTCGAGCTGGTTCATCAGCACGGCCTTCAGGCGGATCGCCATCGAGCGGGGGTTGCGGTGTGCGCCGCCCAGCGGCTCGCGGATGACCTTGTCGACCAGGCCGAGCTCGTGCAGGCGCGGCGCGGTCATGCCCAGCGCCTCGGCGGCGTCGCGTGCCTTGTCCTGGCTCTTCCACAGGATCGAGGCGCAGCCTTCGGGCGAGATCACCGAATAGGTCGAGTACTGCAGCATGTTGACACGGTCGCCCACGCCGATCGCCAGCGCGCCGCCGGAGCCGCCCTCGCCGATCACCGTGCAGATGATCGGGGTCCTGAGGTCGGCCATCTCCAGCAGGTTGCGCGCGATCGCCTCGCTCTGGCCGCGCTCCTCGGCGCCCACGCCGGGATAGGCGCCGGGGGTGTCGATGAAGGTCAGCAGCGGCAGGCCGAAGCGCTCGGCCATCTTCATCAGGCGCAGCGCCTTGCGGTAGCCCTCCGGCCGCGGCATGCCGAAGTTGCGGCGCACCTTGGTCTTGGTGTCGCGGCCCTTCTGGTGGCCGATGATCATCACCGGCCGGCCGTTGATGCGGCCCAGGCCGCCGACGATGGCGGCGTCGTCGGCGTAGGCGCGGTCGCCGGCCAGTTCCTGGAATTCCTCGCAGATCACGCCGACGTAGTCGAGCGTGTAGGGCCGCGCCGGATGGCGCGAGAGCTGGGTGATCTGCCAGGAATTGAGGTTGCGGAAGATCTCGGCGGTCTTGACCTTCAGCTTCTCGCGCAGGCGCGAGACTTCCTCGTCGATGTTGAACGCCTGGCCGTGGCTGGCGTGGCGCAGCTCTTCGACCTTCGCTTCCAGTTCGGCGATCGGCTGTTCGAAATCGAGGAAGTTGGGGTTCATTCGCGGGCGGTTCGTGACGCGGAGCGGGCCAGTATAACGGGCGCCGCGGGAACGCGGGGACGCCGGCGTATGGGAGCCGCCTGCAAACCCTGGCGCGGCCGATGGGCCGCGAACGTATCATCCTTGCGGAACGCGCCGCGATCTTGGCGATCCGGCGCACGACCACCACGGGAGCGTGCCATGACTCTGCGGGCTGTTGCACTGCGCTGCCTGGGCATCCTGCTGCTGGTGCTGGCACCGGGCGCGGAAGCGCTTGCCGGCACATCGCCCGGAACGCCGGTCGTCGACCATCACACGCATCTCAACGCCCCGGCGATACAGGCGTTCCTGCCGGAGTTCTGCGCCGCGGTGAAGCGCCTCGGTGGCTGCGACCCGGCCTTGACGGCAGCCCATTCGCCCGCCGACCTGCTCGCGGCCATGGACAAGGCCGGCATCCGCCGGGCGCTGGTGCTGTCGGACGGCTACCTGGCCCAGAGCCCGATGATGAAGCCGCAGCGACCCGATGCGGCGGCGCTGATGCGCGCAGCGAACGACTGGACGGTTGCGCTCGCGCGACGCCATCCGACGCGCCTGGCCGCGTTCATTGCGGTCGATCCGCTGCGCCCGACCGCCCTGGGAGAAATTGCCCGCTGGCGTGACGATCCGGCGGTCAGGGGCGTCAAGCTGCACCTGACCGCCTCGGGCGTGGACCTGCGCAACAGCCGCCACCTGGCTGCCTTGGCGGGCGTTTTCCGCGCGGCGGCCGGCGCGCGCCTGGCCATCCTGGTCCACCTGCGCACGACGCGCGGCGACTACGGGGCAGGCGATGTCCAGCGCTTCCTCGACGCGGTGCTGCCGTCGGCCGGGAGCGCGCCTGTCCAGATCGCCCACGCCGCCGGATGGGGCGGCATCGATGCGCCCACGCTGTCGGCACTCGGTGCGTTCGCCGACGCCTTCCAGGCGCATCCCGAGCATTTCCGTCACGTCTGGTTCGACCTATCGGGCGTGTGGTCGGGCCATGGCTCGGCTTCCGACCGGCAAGCGCTGGTCGTACTGATGCGGCGGATCGGAATCCGCCATTTCCTGCCGGGTTCGGACTGGCCCTACAACGGGGACAGCCTTGCCGAGTACTACGGCCACGGCTATCCGCAGCTGCCGTTGACGCAGAAGGAGTGGGCAATCATCCGGGCCAATGTGGCGCCCTACGCGAAGGCGCGGTAGCGGGCGGTATCACGCCACGCGTCAGTCGGCGGCCTTCACCAGCCGCAGCCGCGCGGCTTCCACCCACTGCAGCCCGCGCAACGCGCGCAGCAGGTCGGGGATGGCGTTGACGCGCCAGTCCTCGCCCAGTTCCAGGTCGGCCTGGGCGGTCCGGTTGTGGTAGCCGTGCAGGATCACGCTGGCGCGGCCGCCGCGGTAGCCGGCCAGGGCCTGCTTGAGTTCCTGCTCGAAGCCGGGACCGATGCCGTTCAACTTGACCCTGAGCGCACGCGCGTGGCGGCGGCAGGCGTCGGCCAGGGTCATGGCGCCGCGGGCGCGCAACTGGAAGCCGCCGCCGGAGAAATCGTCGATGCGCAGGCCGCCCTCGACGATCAGCATCTCGTCGCGGGTGAGCAACGGCGCGACCTGCTGGTAGAGCTCGCCGAAGAAACTCACCTCGATGGTGCCGGTGCCGTCCTCCAGCCGCACGAAGGCGTCGCTATCGCCGCGCTTGCGGACCGCAGTGACCATGCCGGCGACGGTCCAGGGCGTATCGGGGCCGCGGCGGAAGCGGTTCTCCTCGCCGTCGCTCTTGCGCGGGCGCGGCGGCTGGTAGCGCTCGGCGATCTCGCCCAGCGGGCAGGTGGACAGTTGCGCCAGTTCCTCGCGCCACGGGTCGGTGGGATGGCCGGAGAGGTAGTGGCCCAGCGTCTCGCGCTCGCCCTGCAGCTTCTGCTCGAGCGGCCATTCGGGCGCGGTCGGCAGCTCGATCTGCACCACCGGCGCGGCGCTGCCCATCAGGGCACCGAACATGTCGTTCTGGCCGGACTGCTTGTCGCGCAGGTGCTGCTCGGCGGCCTTGATCGCGTCGGGCAGCTGCAGCATCAGGCTGGCGCGGGTGGGCGCCAGCGCGTCCAGGCTGCCGGAGAGGATCAACGCCTCGAGCACGCGGCGATTGAACTTGGTCGGATCGACGCGGCGGCAGAAATCCGCCAAGTCCTTGTACGCGCCGCCGCGCTGGCGCTCCTCGACGATCGATTCGCAGGCGCCCTGGCCGACGCCCTTGATGGCGCCCAGGCCGTAGCGGATGACGCGCGGTTCGACCGCCACGAACATGAAGTCGGAGGCGTTCACGTCCGGCGGCAGGATGGTCAGGCCGATCGCGCGCGACTCGTCCAGGAACGTCACCGCCTTGTCGGTGTTGTCCATGTCCGAGGAAATCGTCGCGGCCATGAACTCGGCCGGGTAGTGCGCCTTCAGCCACGCGGTCTGGTAGGAGACCAGCGCGTAGGCCGCCGCGTGCGACTTGTTGAAGCCGTAGCCGGCGAACTTCTCCATCAGGTCGAAGATGGCGTCGGCCTTCTCGCCGGACAGCCCGTCCCTGGCGGCACCTTCGCGGAAGGTCGCGCGGTGCTTGACCATCTCCTCGACTTTCTTCTTGCCCATCGCGCGGCGCAGCAGATCGGCGCCGCCGAGCGTGTAGCCGCCGACGATCTGCGCCATCTGCATCACCTGCTCCTGGTAGACCATGATGCCGTAGGTCTCTTTCAGGATCGGCCCGACGCGCGGGTCGGGGTACTCCACGTCCTCGCGGCCGTGCTTGCGTGCCACGAAGCTGGGGATCAGGTCCATCGGGCCGGGGCGGTACAGTGCCACCAGCGCCACGATGTCGCCGAAGCGGTCGGGCTTGGCGTCCTTGAGCATGCGCTGCATGCCGGAGGATTCGAGCTGGAACACCGCCACCGTCTGCGCGCGCTTGAGCAGTTCGTAGGTCGGCGCGTCGTCCAGCGGCAGCGCAGCGATGTCCAGCGGCTCCTCGCCGGCTTTCGCGCGGCGCGCGTTGATCGCTTTGACCGCCCAGTCGATGATGGTGAGCGTGCGCAGGCCGAGGAAGTCGAACTTGACCAGGCCGACGGCCTCGACGTCGTCCTTGTCGTACTGCGTCACCACGCCGGCGCCGCCCGGTTCGCAGTACAGCGGGGCGAACTCGGTGAGCGGCTTGGGGCCGATCACCACGCCGCCGGCGTGCTTGCCGGCGTTGCGCGTGAGGTTCTCCAGCTTCAACGCCAGGTCTACGAGCGTGCGCGCCTCCTCGTCCTGCTCGTACAGCTCGCAGAACTCGCGCACGACGCGGTCGGGCTCCTTCTTCGACTTCTCCGAGCGGCCCAGCGCGTCGGATAGCGTGAGGTCCAGCGGCCGTGGCGGGATCAGCTTGGCGATGCGGTCGACCTGGTTGTAGCCCATGCCGAGCACGCGGCCGGAGTCGCGCAGCACTGCCTTGGCGGCCATCGAACCGTAGGTGATGATCTGGCTGACGTGGTCGCGGCCGTACTTGCGCGCGACGTAGTCGATCACCTCGTCGCGCCGGTCCATGCAGAAGTCGATGTCGAAGTCAGGCATCGACACGCGCTCGGGATTGAGGAAGCGCTCGAACAGCAGGTCGAACTGCAGCGGGTCCAGGTCGGTGATCTTCAGGACCCAGGCGACCAGCGAGCCGGCGCCCGAGCCGCGGCCGGGGCCGACCGGTATGCCGTTCTGCTTACCCCAGTTGATGAAGTCGGCCACGATCAGGAAGTAGCCGGGGAAGCCCATCCGGATGATGACGTCGAGCTCGCGTTCCAGCCGCGCCTCGTAGTCGGCCAGCGTGTGGCCGGGCGCCAGCGGATTGACCGCCAGGCGCTCCTTCAGGCCGGCGCGCGCGGTGTCGCGGATGTAGCTGTCGAGGTCGTAGCCCTCGGGCACCGGGAAGTCAGGCAGGTAGTAGGTGCCGAACTTGAGTTCCAGGTTGCAGCGCCGGGCCAGCTCGACGGTGTTCTCCAACGCCTCGGGCAGATCGGCGAAGAGCTCGGCCATCTGAGCGGGGGACTTCAGGTATTGCTGGTCGGAGTACTCGCGCGGGCGCTTCGGATCGGCCAGCACGCGGCCCTGGTGGATGCACACGCGCGCCTCGTGCGCCTCGAAGTCGTCCTGCTTGAGGAAGCGCACGTCGTTGCTGGCCAGCAGCGGCAGCTCGAGGGCATCGCCCAGCGCCAGCGCGGCGGTGTTCCAGGCTTCCTCGCCCTCGCGGCCGCAGCGGGTGAGTTCCAGGTACAGGCGGTCGGGAAACAGCCGCGCGAGCGGTTGCAGCCGCGCGATGCCGGCATCCACGCCCTGGCTCACCGCGATGCGGCCGGCCTCGCTTTCGCGGCCGAGCAGGCCGATCAGCCCGCCGGTGGTTTCGGGAGTCAGCCAGTGCGCCTCCACCAGCGCCTTGCCGCCGTGCTGCCCTTCACGCCAGGCGCGCGAGACCAGCCGCGACAGGTTGAGGTAGCCCTCGCGATCCTGGCACACCACGGTCAGCCGCCACGGGCGCGGATCGTCAGCCGAGCCGATCCACAGGTCGCAGCCGCCGATCGGCTTGACGCCCGCACCGCTGCACGCCTTGTAGAACTTCACCAGCGCGAACATGTTGCTGTCGTCGGTGAGCGCCACCGCCGGCATGCCCTCGCGCACGCAGGCGTCGACCAGCGCCTTGATGCGGATGGTCGAGTCGACCAGCGAGTACTCGCTGTGCAGGTGGAAATGGACGAAGCGTGCGGACATCTGAGGACTCGGGAGCATCCCCGGGTTAGTCCGTGAAGGCTACGCTGCGGCCCCTGCTTCTCACAAGCTTGACAGGAGGGAAGACCCCGCGGTCGCGCTCAATGGACGAGGAACCGCTCGTCGTCCTCGTTCCACTCGACGTAGTGGTCGAAGCCGCTGGTCTCCAGCGGGTGCCGGTCGTAGTCGGCGTGGTGGCGGGCCAGGGTTTCGCCGAGGCGATTTGCGTCCGGCCCGGACACGTCGTGGCTGGACGAGGGCGCGGCGAACGGTTTGAGGGCTGAGCGCACGTGGAAGAAGCGGGACAACATGGCACGACTCCTGCGGAAGGGTATCCGCGGTGGAGAACGACGCGTCCGTGCGAACGCGGAAACGAGCTGGGCAGAGCCCGTTCTCCATGACCATAGGATGCGCCTATTCGGCGAAGAGTTGCATAGACCGATGGCCTATTTTTGCGGCCGGGCCCGCTGCGATGAATGAGCGGCTTTCAGAACAGCGTGCCCTGGTCGACCAGCAGCTTGACCGGCGCGAAACTGCGCCGGTGCAGTACGCAGGGGCCGAGCCGCTTCAAGGCGGCGAAATGCTCCGGCGTGGAGTAGCCCTTGTGGCTGGCGAAGCCGTAGCCCGGGTAGTGGCCATCCATCACGCACATCAGCCGGTCGCGGGTGACCTTGGCGAGGATCGAGGCCGCGCTGATCGCCGGTTCGGACGCGTCGCCACCGACGATGGCGCGACCGGGACAGGGCAGGGCCTTGGGCAACTGGTTGCCGTCGACGATGGCCTCGTGCGCGCTGACGGCAAGGCCGGCCACCGCGCGGCACATGCCGGCCATGGTCGCCTGGAAGATGTTGATGCGGTCGATCTCGTCCACCTCGACCAGCACCACGTGCCAGGCCAGCGCGCGTTCGACGATCTGCGCGTAGAGCGCCTCGCGGCGCGCCTCGGTGAGCTTCTTGGAATCATCCAGGCCGCGGATGCGCCGGCGCGGGTTGAGGATCACCGCGGCCACCGCCAGCGGGCCGGCGAGCGGACCGCGGCCGGCTTCGTCGACGCCGGCAATGAGGCGTGCGATTTTCGGCAAAGGCCGGGTGCGCTCAGGCGCCTGATGGTTCGGCCGGGCGACATTGCATAGCACGTTTGCCTCCTCTCCCTTCCGGGGAGAGGATTGAGGTGAGGGGGCAAGGCTTGCGGGGGAATTCATCGCAGCGTGCTCCGTAGCCACGCTGTCGCCCGGGCGGCCCCTCACCCCAGCCCTCTCCCCGCAGGGGAGAGGGAGCACAGCAGCGGCTTCGTCGAGATCGTCAGGTCGCACGGGGAGCCTCCAGCAACTCGGCCACGGCGGCGGCCGCGCGTTCGCCGGCACCACCTTCTTCCGATCCGCGCAACACCCGGTGCAACTGCTCGAACGCCGCGACCACCTTGCCGCGCCGTTCGCTGTCGGCGAACAGCGCCAGCGTGGCGTCGGCGAGATTCGCGGCGGTGCAGTCGTCCTGCATCAGCTCGGGCACCAGCTTCTCCTGCCCCAGCCCGCAGGCGCGCGCCAGGATGTTCGGCAGCGCGTACACGTCGGTCTTGAGCATGTTGAACGCGCGCGCGATGCGGTAGCTCCAGGGAGAAACGCGGTAGCCCACCACCATCGGCCGCTTGGCCAGCATCGCTTCCAGCGTGGCCGTGCCGGAAGCCAGCAGCACCACGTCGGCGGCAAGCATGGCCTCGTGGGCATGGCCATCGATCAGCAGCGGCGCGCTCTCGTCGCGCGGCCCGCTGGACAGCAGCGCCTTCAGGCGGGCGTGCACCTGCGCGTTGGCCGCCGGAACCACGATGCGCAGGCCGGGCAGGGCCGCGCTGACCCGCCGTGCGGCCTCGATGAAGATCGCGCCCAGCCGGTCGATCTCCGAAGGCCGGCTGCCCGGCAGCACGGCGAGCACGGGCGCGTCCTGCGGAAGCTGCAGGGCCTCGCGCGCGCCGACCCGGTCGGAGACCAGCGCGAAACGGTCGGCCAGCGGATGGCCGACGAAGCGGGCGTCGATGCCGTGGCGGGCATAGATCGGCGGCTCCATCGGGAACAGACACAGCACGCGGTCGGCGCTCAGGCCGATCTTCTCCGCGCGCTTCTCGCGCCAGGCCCAGACCGACGGGCTGACGTAGTGCACGGTGCGCAGGCCGGCCTCCCGCAGGCGGCGCTCCACGCCCAGGTTGAAGTCAGGCGCGTCGATGCCGACCACCACGTCCGGACGCGCCTCGAGCAGCCGCTGCAGCAGCGCCTTGCGCAGGCGCAGCAGGCGCGGCAGGTGGCGGACCACTTCGGCAAAGCCCATCACCGACAGCTCGCGGATGTCGTGCCAGGACTCGAAACCCTCGCGCTGCATGCGCGCGCCGCCGATGCCGACGAAACGGGCATCCGGGTAGCGCCTGCGCAGCGCGGCGATCAACTCGGCGCCGAGCTGGTCGCCGGAATCCTCGCCGGCAATGAGGGCGATGAGGGGAGAGGAACTCATGGGGCGGGAGTGTAGCGCGCCTGCCCCAGCGGCCTGCGCGGGTTGCGGCAAAGAGGGCGCCGTTCTTGCTTTCGAAGAGGACGCGCTGATGCCTTACCGCGCCAGGGATCGCTCGCTGCGGTCCAGGAAGGCCAGCATCTCGCGCACGTCGTCGCTGTCCTGCGCCTGCGTGACCAGCTGCTGGCGCGCCTCGGGCAGCGACAGGCCGGCCATGTACAGCGTGCGGTAGGCGCGCTTGATCGCCGAGATGCGCGGCGCGTCGAAGCCGCGGCGCTTGAGGCCTTCGCTGTTGATGCCGCGCGGACGCCCGTGCTGCTCGTTGGCCATCATCACGAACGGCGGTACGTCCGAGCCGACCAGGCAGCCCATGCCGATGAACGCATGCGCGCCGACCTTGCAGAACTGGTGCACGCCGGCATAGCCGGAAATGATCACCCAGTCGCCGATCTCCACGTGCCCGGCCAGCGCCGAGTAGTTGGAGAACACCACGCGGTTGCCGACCTGACAGTCGTGTGCGATATGCACGTACGCGAGCAACCAGTTGTCGTCGCCGATGCGGGTGATGCCACCGCCCTCGCCGGTGCCGCGGCTGATGGTGACGAATTCGCGGATCAGGTTGCGGTCGCCGATCACCAGCTCGGTGCGCTCGCCGGCGAACTTCTTGTCCTGCGGCGGGCCGCCAATGGAGGCGAACTGGGTGATGCGGTTGTCGCGGCCGATCTTCGTCGGACCTTCGATCACCACGTGCGGACCGACCACCGTGCCCTCGCCGATCTCCACCTCCGCACCGATCACGCTGTAGGCGCCGATGGTGACGTTCCTGCCGATGACGGCGCCGGGATCGATCTGCGCGGTGGGGTGGATCATTTGTCGGACCTCGCGGCGCACATCAGCTCGCAGCTGGCCACTTCCTTGCCCTCGACCAGCGAGCGGGCGACGAACAGGCCCATGCCGCGCATCAGGCGCTTGAGCGAGACTTCCAGGCGGAGCTGGTCGCCCGGCACCACCGGTGCGTTGAAGCGGGCGTTGTCGACCTTCGCGAGGTAGAACAGCGGGCTGCCCTGGTCGCCCTTCATGCGGCTGGAGATCTGCGTCAGCAGGCCGGCGGCCTGGGCCATCGCCTCGACGATCAGCACGCCCGGCATCACCGGATGGCCGGGGAAGTGGCCCAGGAAGAAGTGCTCGTTGATGGTCACGTTCTTCAGCGCCACCACGCTCACGTCCGGCACCAGCTCGATCACGCGGTCGACCAGCAGGAACGGATAGCGGTGCGGCAGCAGTTGCTGGATCTGCTCCACGTTGACCGGCAGGGTCCAGGTCGCGGGGGTATCACTCATCGTTACTGTCCTTCTCCAGCGCCGACAGGCGGCGCGCGTACTCATCCAGGTGCTTGAAGCGGGCGGCGTTCTTGCGCCACAGGCGGTTGTCCTGCAGCGGCACGCCCGAGGAATATTCGCCTGGCTCGCGGATCGAATGCGTGACCAGGCTCTTGGCGGTAATGGTAACCCGGTCGGCAAGTTCCAGATGGCCAAGTACGCCGGCGTTGCCGCCGATCTGGCAATAGCGACCGATCCTGGCGCTGCCGGCCACCGCCGCACAGCCGGCCATGGCCGTGTGCGCGCCGATGTGGACGTTGTGGGCGATCTGGATCTGGTTGTCCAGCCGCACGTCCTCTTCCAGCACGGTGTCTTCCAGCGCGCCGCGGTCGATCGTGGTGTTGGCGCCGATCTCGCAGTCGTCGCCGATGCGTACGCCGCCGAGTTGCGGGATCTTCACCCAGTGGTCCCGTTCGAACGCGAGCCCGAAGCCGTCCGAGCCGATCACCGCGCCCGGATGCACCAGCACGCGCCTGCCCAGGGTGACCCGGATCACCAGCGTGACGCGGGCGACCAGCCGCGATTGGGCGCCGACCGTGCAGTCGGGGCCGACGATGCAATGCGGGCCGAGCACCGCGCCATCCCCGACCACCGCGCCATCCTCGATCACACAGTGCGGTCCGATGCTGGCGCTGGCGCTGACCTTGGCGCTGGTGGCGACCACCGCGCTGGGGTGGATGCCGCGCGGTGCGGTGGGCAGGCGCTCGAACAGCGCGGCGATCTTCGCGTAGGCGACGTAGGGATCGGCGGCGACCAGCGCCGCGGTCGGGCAATCGCCCAGGTTTTCCTCACGCAGCACCACCACGCCCGCCTGGGTGGCCTTCAGCTGGGTGGTGTACTTGCTGTTGGAGAGGAAGCTGAGCTGACCCGGTTGCGCCGCGGCGAGCGTGCCCACGCCGTCGATCCGTCGCGCACCGTCGCCGTGGAAGGCGAAGCCGAACCGCTCGGCCAGCTCGGCCACCGTGTAGTTGTGCTCGCTCATGCGCGCTCCTTTGGGGCAGGGCATTGTAGGCGAGGGCGCCGTGAGGCACGACTCCCGGTTCCGCAAACAAAACGCGGCCCATTGGGCCGCGTTCCGCGAAACCAGCGGCGTTGCCGGCTAGAACTGGCTGCCGAAGGTGAACTGGATGCGCTCCTCGTAATGCCGGTCCTCCGGCTTGGAGCGGATCGGCATCGCGAAGTTGATGATCAGCGGGCCGATCGGCGCCTGCCACTGCAGCGCGATACCCGCCGAGGCGCGCAGGTCGCTGGCATCGAACGCCTGGTAATTGCGGAAGGCGTTGCCGACATCGACGAACGCCGACACGCGCGCGGTGTTGATGTCCTTGAGGAACGGCAACGGGATGAACAGCTGCGCCGTGCCCAGCACCTTGAACGCACCGCCGATCGGCTGGGCGTACTGGTAGTAGCCGTTGGTGCAGGTGCCGTTGGCATTGGGCACGCTGGAGGCGCCGTTGGCACCGATACATACCTTCGGGCCCAGCGTGTTGTCCTGGAAGCCGCGCACGTCGCGCACGCCGCCGGAATAGAAGTTCTCCCAGAACGGGAAGTCGTAGGGCTGGCCTGCCACGTAATCGCCGAAGGTACGGCTGTAGGTCTGGTTGCCATAACTGTCGCCGTAGCCGACCTGGCCGTCCAGGTACAGCACGAAACCGCCGCCGACCGGCCAGTAGTGGTTGGCCTCGCCCATGAACTTGTAGTACTGCACGGTGGAGCCGGGCAGCGCGACCTCGGTGCTGGCCGAGAGCAGGCCGCCGCGGGTGGGCGCCCAGTAGCCGTTGCGGGTGTCGTGGTTCCAGCCCAGCGTGCCGGTCCAGGTGTGGATGGTCTTGTTGCCGATCGCGTTCTGGTAGTCGACCAGCACCTGCGGGGTGATGCCCGGGTAGGTGTTGATCTTGTTGCTGGAAAGCCCTAAGCCCACGCGCAGGCCATCGGTTTCGCTGATCGGAATGCCGAGGTAGCTTGAGAATGCCTTGGTGCTGTTCTCGTAGTTGGCGAAATCGGTGTTGCCGTAGTCGGTCTTCGAATAGGTGGCGTTGTAGCCGATGCCGATGCCGTTGTCGGTCAGGTACGGGTTGTAGTAGCTGGCGGTGATGCGCGAGTAATAGCTCGAATGCTCGGCGCCCACGCTGAAGCTGTCGCCGGTGCCCAGGAAGTTGTTCTGCGAGACCGAGGCGTTGAGGATCACGCCCGAGTACTGCGAGTAGCCCACGCCGAACATCAGGCTGCCGGCGGACTGTTCCTCCACCTTCACCGTGACGTCGACCTGGTCCTGGGTGCCGGGCACGCGCTGCTTGTCGACGTCGACCTTCTTGAAGTAGCCCAGTCGCTGCAAGCGGATCTTGGAACGGTCGATCGCTGCCTGCGAGTAGAAGCTGCCCTCGAGCTGGCGCATCTCGCGGCGCAGCACATCGTCTTCGGTACGCGTGTTGCCCTGGAACACCACCCGGCGCACGTATACGCGCTGGCCCGGCTCGATGTAGAAGGTCATGTCGACCGTGCGCTTTTCCTTGTCCAGCTTCGGGATCGGCGTGACCTTGGCGTAGGCGTAGCCGATGTTGGCGAGCACGCCCTTGATCGTGTCGGAAGTCGCCTCCACCGCCTTGCGGTTGAAGGTATCGCCCTTCTTGACGAACACCAGCTTGCGCAGCAGGTCTTCGGACAGGATCAGCTCGCCCAGCAGGTGCACGTCCGAAACGGTATAGATCTCGCCTTCCTTGATGCTGGCGGCGATGTACATCGTGCGCTTGTCCGGCGCGATGGTGACCTGCGAGGAGTCGACACCGAAGTCGGCATAACCACGGTCCATGTAGTAGGACTGCAGCTTCTCCAGGTCGCCGGAGAGCTTCTCGCGCGAGTACTGGTCGTTCTTGGAGTACCAGGACATCCAGTTGGTGGTGCCCGACTCGAAGTCCTCGCGGATGTCCTTGTCGGTGAATGCGGTGTTGCCGACGATATTGATCTGCTTGATCTTGGCCGCCTTGCCCTCGCGGATCTCGACGTCGATCGCCACGCGGTTGCGGTCCAGCCGGGTCACGTGCGGGTCGACCGAGACGTTGTACTTGCCGCGGTTGTAGTACTGGCGGATCAGTTCCTGCTGCACGCGGTCCAGCGACAGCCGGTCGAAGGTTTCGCCCTCGGACAGGCCGATCTCCTTCAGGCCCTTGCGCAGGTCGTCTTCCTTGATGTCCTTGTTGCCGCGCAGGGTGAGCTTGGCGATGGAGGGACGTTCGACCACCTTGATCACCAGGATGTTGCCCTCGCGCGAGAGCTCCACGTCGCTGAAGAACTTGGTGTCATAGAGGGCGCGGATGGCGCGCGCGGCCTCATCGTCGGTCAGGCGGTCGCCCTTGTTGACCGGCAGGTAGTTGTAGACGGTGCCGGCGGAGATGCGGTTGAGGCCATCGATGCGGATGTCGGAAACGACGAACGGCTCGAACCCCGCCAGGGCGTTCGCGGAGAGGGAGGCAAGCAGGAGCAGGGCGGCGATACGCTTCATCGTCGATTCCGGTGGGTTATTCCGACGGCCGGCCGCGAGGCCGTTCCGAGCATGAGCCTTGAGGGAAGGAGCCAGCCCCGTCCCGGAACGCATCCGCACCCGCCACGGGCGTCGCCGCCGCCGTTGGGCCGATAGCCGCGGGGAGGGGCGTGCGCGTCACGAAAGCAGGGTGCGGTGTATGTCGTTGTAGAAAGCCAGACCCATCAGCGTGAACAGCAGGACCAGGCCGATGTACTGGCCGATCATCTGGGTCCGCTCGCTTACCGGGCTGCCTTTGACCAACTCGATAAGGTAATACAGCAGGTGACCGCCGTCCAAGATCGGGATCGGCAGCAGGTTGAGGATCGCCAGGCTCAGCGACACCAGCGCCAGGAAGTTGAGGAACCAGGGCAGGCCCATCTGCGCCGACTGGTTGGCGACCTGGGCGATGCCGATCACGCCGGACAGGTTCTGCGTGGACGCCTGCCCGGTGACCATCTTGCCGATCATGGTGAAGGTCTGGCGGGTGGTGTCCCAGGTGGAATCCAGCGCCGCGCCAAGCGCCTTGACCGGGCCGTAGCGGCGCATGGCGTTTTCCGGTGGGACGGCGCCGATGCCGACCGACCAGCGGGCCGGCTGGCCCTGCAGGGACTCGTAGCGCGCGACCAGCGGCAGGTGCAGGGTCTGCCCGCCGCGCCGGACGGTCACGTCGAGTCTGGGCGAATCGGTCGCGGCAGCCTTGACCGCCCTGGCGAACGCGTCGAAGTCAGCGACCGGTTTGCCATTGACCGCCAGCAGCACGTCGCCCGACTGCATGCCGGCCTGCGCGGCCGGCTGCCCGGGCAGCACCGTGGCGGCGATCGCGGGCGCCGGTGCGAGCTTCAGGCCCAGCGCGTCGAAGTACTTGTCGATGCTGCGCCCGGCCGGCAGCTGCTGCAGCGGCAGCACCACGTCGCGCTGGCTGCCGTCGCGGCCCTTGACCACCAGCGGCAGCGGCTCGCGGCCGAGCAGCGCGGTGGCGATGTCGTCCATCGCATCGCTCATGGTGGCCACCGGTTCGCCGTCCACGCGCAGCAGGCGGTCGCCGGACTGGATGCCGGCAGTGGCGGCAAGGCTGCCGGGGGTGGCGGTTACCACCGGTGCGGCGTCCGGGCGGCCGAGCATGAACATCAGCCACAGCGCGGCGACCGCGAAGATCAGGTTGAAACCCGGGCCGGCGACGACGATGGCGATGCGCTTCCACACGCTCTTGCCGGTGAACTCGACCTCGCGCAGGGCCGGATCGACCTCGCCCTCGCGGGCGTCGAGCATCTTCACGTAGCCGCCGAGCGGAATCATCGCGACCTGGTATTCGGTGCCGTCGCGGCCGATCCGCTTCCACACCGCGCGGCCGAAGCCCACGGAAAAGCGCAGCACCTTGACGCCGCAGCGGCGCGCGACCCAGTAGTGGCCGAACTCATGGAAGGTCACCAGCACGCCGAGCGTGACCAGCAACCAGAACACCGAGCCGAAGAAGGGATTCATCGAAAAACCTGGGGATTACTTCTCTGTCCGAGCTTATCAGCAAGCCGTGCGCAACTTCCGCCGGGCCACTGAACGGGCCTGCGCATCGCGTTCACGCAGCGTCTGGACATCGACCACGGGCTGCGCCGGCAGTTCCGCAAGCACGCCCTCGACCAGGTCGGCGATGGACAGGAACGGCAGCGCGCCGGCCAGGAAGGCCTCCACCGCGACCTCGTTGGCCGCGTTGAGGATGGCCGGGGCGTCGCCACCCTCGCGCAGCGCCGCGAAGGCCAGCGCCAGGCAGCGGAAGGTCGCCAGGTCCGGCTGCTCGAACGCCAGCGGCGCACAGGCGGCCAGGTCCAGCGGCGCCACGCCCGCTTCGATGCGCTCGGGCCAGGCCAGCGCGTGGGCGATCGCCGTACGCATGTCCGGATTACCCAGTTGTGCCAGCACCGAGCCGTCGGCGTACTCGACCATCGAATGGATCATGCTCTGCGGGTGCACGACCACCTCGATGCGCTCGGGCGCCGCGCCGAACAGGTGATGCGCCTCGATGACCTCCAGACCCTTGTTCATCAGGGTGGCCGAGTCGACCGAGATCTTGCGGCCCATCACCCAGTTGGGATGCTTGCAGGCCTGCGCCGGCGTAACCCCGGCGAGCTCGGCCCGGCTGCGCCCGCGGAACGGGCCCCCGGAGGCGGTCAGGATCAGGCGGCGTACGCCCTTGGCATCCAGGTCGGGACGGCCGCCCGGCAGGCACTGGAAGATCGCGTTGTGTTCGGAATCGACCGGCACCAGCTCGCCGCCGCCCTCGCGCAGCGCGGCCAGCAGCAGCGGACCGGCCATCACGATGGATTCCTTGTTGGCCAGCAGCAGGCGCTTGCCGGCGCGGGCGGCGGCCAGGGTCGAATCGAGCCCGGCGGCGCCGACGATCGCGGCGACCACGGTATCGCACAGCGGACCGGCCGCCGCGGTAGTGATCGCCTCGGGGCCGCTGGCCACCTCGCAGCGCACGCCGGCAGCGGTGAGCTGGCGGGCGAGCGCGCTTTCCATCGCCGGATCCGCGATGATCGCGAGCTCCGGCCGATGCGCCACGCACAGCGCCACCAGCGCCTCGACGTTGCGATGGGCGACCAGCACGCTCGCGCGGAAGCGCTCAGGGTGGCGGGCGATCACGTCGAGCGTGCTGCCGCCGATCGAGCCGGTGGCGCCGAGCACGGCGACACGGCGGGGCGTGGCCGTACTCATAGGCCCAACAGCAGCTTGCCCAGCGCGAACACCGGCACCGCGGCGAACACGCTGTCCATGCGGTCGAGCAGGCCGCCGTGGCCGGGGAACATGCGGCCGGAATCCTTCACCTGGGCGTGGCGCTTCATCAGGCTCTCGACCAGGTCGCCGACCACCGAGGCCGCCACGGTGACCACCGCTAGCACGGCCAGGCCGAACAGGCCCGCGCCCTTCACGCCGAGCAGCCAGCCGCCAAGCACCGCGATCAGCGCGCCGGCGACGAAGGCGCCGACTACGCCGGCCCAGGTCTTGCCCGGGCTGATGTTGGGCGCGAGTTTGCGCTTGCCCAGGAAGCGACCGCTGAAATAGGCGCCGATGTCGGCGGCCCAGACGATCGCCAGCGCCAGGAAGGTCCACCAGTGGCCGTAGGGCTCGCTGCCGTGCAGCGTCAGCAGGCCGACGAAGGCAGGGAACACCACGAACACGCCGGCGGCGAGCTTGAGGTTGCGATTTTCCGTAGTGGGCGAGGCGGCGAAGGCGAAGTGCTTCAGCCACACGCAGGCGAGCACCCACCAGGCGACGCCGGCGACGAGCAGCGGCCATCGCAGGGCAGCCATCTGCCACCACAGGAACGCGAACACCAGCAGCGCCGCGCCCAGCATTCCGGCGCGCACCTGGCGGTTGCGCAGGCCCGACAGGCGCGTCCATTCCCACAGCGCGGCCAGGAATACCACCACCACCACCAGGGCGAACAGCCAGGTGGGCGGCAGCAGGATCACGCCGATCGCCAGGGGCGCGAGCAGCAGGGCGGTGAGGGTGCGTTGGAGCAGCATCGAGGATCCTTGGCTTATCGCCCGATCATACGGACGGGGCGACCTGCTCGCCGGTCTTGCCATAACGGCGTTCGCGGCGGGCAAAGTCCTCGATGGCGCGGGCCAGGCACGCCTGGTCGAAGTCCGGCCACAAGGTGTCGGTGAAATAGAGCTCGGCATAGGCGATCTGCCAGAGCAGGAAGTTGCTGACGCGGACCTCGCCGCCGGTGCGGATGAACAGGTCCAGCGGCGGCAGCTCGGCCAGGCTGGTGAACCCGCCCAGGCGGGCCTCGTCGATCTCGTCCACCTGCAGTTCGCCCTGGGCCACCGCGATGGCGGCCTGGCGCGCGGCATGCACGATGTCCCAGCGGCCGCCGTAGTTGACCGCGACGTTCAGCGCGAGCTTGAGGTTGCCTGCGGTGCGCGCCATCGCCAGTTCCATGCGCTTGCGCAGTTCGGCGTTGAACGCGGTGAGGTCGCCGATGAAGCGCAGCCGCACGCCCTGCTCGTGCAGTTCGTCGACCTCCTTGTCCAGCGCACGCAGGAACAGCTCCATCAGTGCGCCGACTTCCTCGTCCGGACGGCGCCAGTTCTCGCTGGAGAAGGCGAACAGCGTGAGCGCTTCGACACCCTGCCGCAGGCAGCCCTCGACCACCTCACGCACCGCCTTGCGGCCGGCGTTGTGGCCGAAGCTGCGCGGACGCAGGCGCGCCTTCGCCCAGCGGCCGTTGCCGTCCATCACGATGGCGATGTGGCGGGGGATGGTCATACGCTTGAGTCCTTCTCCCCGCCGGGGAGAAGGTGGCCCGAAGGGTCGGATGAGGGGCGGGGCTCGCGGGGAAGGCTGGGCCTGCAAGCCCTTCGCAAGAGCCGCCCCTCACCCCAGCCCTCTCCCCGGAGGGGAGAGGGAGCAGAGCAGGAGCGCGTCGGGACATTCATGGCAATGAGCAGCGTGCCGCTCAAATCGCCATCAGCTCGTCTTCCTTGGCTTTGACCACGCCGTCGACTTCCTTGACGAAGCGGTCGGTCAGCTTCTGGATCTCGTCGTCGGCGCGGCGCTCGTCGTCCTCGCTGATCTGCTTGTCCTTGACCAGGTCCTTGACCTTCTGCATGGCGTCGCGGCGGATGTTGCGGATCGCGATCTTGGCGTTCTCACCCTCGTGCGACACGTGCTTGGCCAGCTCCTTGCGGCGCTCCTCGGTCAGCGGCGGCATGTTCAGGCGAATCACGGTGCCGGCGGTGGTCGGCGTGACGCCGATGTCCGAGGCCATGATCGCCTTCTCGATCGGGCCGACCATGCTCTTCTCGAAAGGCGAGATCTGGATCGAGCGGGCGTCGGCCAGCGACACCGAGGCGACCTGGTTCAGCGGCATGTCCGAGCCGTAGTAGGGCACCTTGATGTGGTCCACCAGCGCGGTGCTGGCGCGGCCGGTGCGCAGGCGGGTCAGGTCGTGCTTGAGCGCGTCGATGCTCTTGCCCATGCGGGTCTGGGCATCGGTCTTGATGTCGTTGAGCATGGGAGTCACCCGGCGTTGCGTGAAGCTCGAAAGTATAGCAGTGCGGAGGTGCGGCAGCCCTACGCGGGTCAGCTGGCGGTGACCAGCGTACCGACCTGCTCGCCGCGCATGATCCGCATGAGGTTGCCCGGCACCGTCATGTCGTAGATGCGCAGCGGCATGCCATGGTCGCGGCACAGCGCGATGGCGGCGGTGTCCATCACCTGCAGGTTGCGCTGGATCACCTCGTCGTAGGTGAGCCGCTCGTAGCGCGTGGCGCTGGCGTCCCGGGCCGGATCGGCGGTGTACACGCCGTCGACCTTGGTCGCCTTGAGCAGCAGGTCCGCGCCGATCTCCACCGCGCGCAACGCGGCCGCCGAGTCGGTGGTGAAGAACGGGTTGCCGGTGCCGGCCGCGAACAGCGCGATGCGGCCCTTCTCGATGTGGCGGATGGCGCGGCGGCGGATGAAATCCTCGGACACGTCGTGGATCTGGATCGCGCTCATCACGCGCGCGTAGCCGCCGCGCTTCTCGATCGCATCGGCCATCGCCAGCGCGTTCATGACGGTGGCGAGCATGCCCATGTGGTCGCCGGTGACGCGGTCCATGCCGGCAGCGGCGAGACCCGCACCGCGGAAGATGTTGCCGCCGCCGATCACCACGCCCACTTCCACGCCGGCCCTGCGCACCTCGATGATCTCGTCGGCCAGACGGCCGATCACCTTCGGGTCGATGCCGTAGTCCGCCTCACCCATCAGGGCTTCACCGGAGAGCTTGAGCAGGATGCGGCGGTACGTGGGCTGGTCGCTCATGGGGTCTCCGGATTGTGGGTAAACCGGCGTATTGTAGCGGGCGCGCCGGGGTGCCGTCAGGCGCGATGCGGCGCGCGCGGTGCGGATCGTTCATGCTGTCCCGCCCGCCCGTGACCGGAATTTCCATGCATCTTGGTGCGATTGCCCTGCTGGTGCGCGATTACGACGAGGCCATCGCCTGGTTCACCAGTTGCCTTGGCTTCCACCTGCTCGAGAACTCGCCGCAAGGTCCGGGCAAGCGCTGGGTCGTCGTGGCGCCCCCGGGTTCGCACGAGACGCGCCTGCTGCTGGCGAAGGCGGCCGATCCGCGGCAGTTGCAGGCGGTGGGCAACCAGTCGGGCGGGCGGGTATTCCTGTTTCTGGAGACGGCGGATTTCCGCGCCAGCTACGCGGTGATGCGGGCCAGGGGCGTGCGTTTCTGCGAGGAGCCGCGCGAAGAGGCCTACGGGACGGTCGCCGTGTTCGAGGACCTGTACGGCAACCGCTGGGACCTGTTGCAGCGCAAGGGCTGAGTGCTGCGCGACGGGCGAAACCCGGGCACAAAAAAGGCCGCGGTTGCCCGCGGCCTTCTTCGCACGAGCGATGCGTGGCGCTTACGCCAGGCCCGCCTGCTTCATCACTTCGGCGTGGAAGTCCTCTTCCACCTTCTCGATGCCTTCGCCGACGGCCAGGCGCACCACCTGCTGCACGTCCGCGCCTTCCTTCTTCAGCGCGTCGCCCACGGTCGTGTTGGTGTCCAGCACGTAGGCCTGGCCGAGCAGGGTGACTTCCGAGATGATCTTGTTGATCTTGCCGGAGATGATCTTCTCCAGGATCTCGGCCGGCTTGGCCTTGTCCTTGTCGGACATCTGGCTCAGCGCGATTTCCTTTTCCTTGGCGATGAAGTCGGCCGGCACGTCCTCGGCGCGCACATACGGCGGGTTCATCGCCGCCACGTGCATCGCCACGCCCTTGGCCAGCTCCTCGGAGCCGCCCTTGACCGCCACCAGCACGCCGATGCGGCCGCCGTGGATGTAACTGCCGATCTTGCCGTCGCTCTCTACGCGCGCCATGCGGCGCACTTCGATCTTCTCGCCGATGGTGGCGACCAGGCCCTTGGCGGCCTCTTCCACGGTGCTGCCGCCCGGGTAAGCGGCGGCGTTGAGCGCGGCCACGTCGGCGGCGCCCGACTTCAGCGCAACGTCGGCGACGGTGTCGCTGAACTTGACGAAATCGGGGTTCTTGGTGACGAAGTCGGTCTCGCAGTTGACCTCGACCAGCACGGCGGCGCCATCCTTGTGGGCCGAGACGATGCGGCCTTCGGCGGCGACGCGGCTGGCCTTCTTATCGGCCTTGGCCAGGCCCGACTTGCGCAGCCATTCCATGGCGACGTCGATGTCACCGTTGTTCTCGACCAGCGCCTTCTTGCATTCCATCATGCCGGCGCCGGAGCGCTCGCGCAGCTCCTTGACCAGTTGTGCGGAGATATTGCTCATCTGAAATCCTCGAATCTTGGTGCGCCGTGGCGGCGGACCGCCACGGCGCAAGTGAAAGGCTTACTCGGCGTCGGCCTGCTCGCGACTGCCACCTCCGCCCCCCCCCC